>DATDKB010000026.1:0-14409 GCA_036520255.1 Rubrobacter sp.
TAGACGAGCACCCTGTTCGCCCCGATGCGCGAGACGCCCGTCTGCCAGGCCGAGAAGGCGAACGCCGTCGCGAAGACTGCGGAGAAGGCCACGGCCGCCCACGGCCCCACCCCGACGTTTTCCCACGCCACCCCCGAGAACAGGGGCAGGGAGAATGCCAGGACGATGGGGGCGCCGAAGAGGGTTGGGTAGGTGGCCACCGCCAGCGGAGAGTACCTCTTCAGCATGTGCATCGAGAGCACCGTATAGGCTCCGAAGCCAATCGCCGCGAGGAGCACGCAGAGATCGCCGACCGGGCTCGTCGCGTCCCCGGCTCCGAGACCTTCGTGGAACACTACTGCGACCCCGAGGATCGAGAGCCCCACGCCCGCCGTTCCCGCGAGCGTCGGCCTCTCGAGCCCGAGCCCGAGGCCGAGCAGCAACCCCCACACGGGGGCCGTGGCGAAGATCAGGCCCGTGTTGGCCGCTGTGGTCAGGCTGATCCCGAACGTGAAGGCCGTCTGGCCGACGGCGACCCCGAGGCAGCCCAACCCCGCCATCGGCAGCAAATCCCTGCACCGCAGCTTGCTCTCCGGTTCCAGAATACGGAGCACGCCGTACATGAGGAGGCCGCCTACCACGAACCGAAAGGCCACGATGGTCAGCGCGGGCAGGGAAATGGCCGCGAACTTGGTCGCCGCGTAGTTCGAGCCCCAGAACACGGCAGCGAAGACCAACGAAAATTCCGTCAGTACCCCCGCGTCGTCCCTGCTCGAGACGCTCATTCTTGCGCCCGCGCCACGACGTACCGGCACGTCTTCACGGCCGCGCCCCCAGATTCTGCCGGATCGCTACGCGCCCGGCGCGAAGCGCACGAGGACGCGCCGGAGAGGGCGATGGCCTTCCGAAAAAGAAAAAGCCCCCGCCCCAGAAGGCGGGAGCCGAATAAGGGCCTTAAGGCAACAGCCGCGACACCGCGCTGAACTTCGACGACTTCGTTGCCTTCATGGACAAAATAGTCGTTATGCCCAAGATGGCGCCGGTGATCGCAAGGTTCGCGTTGCCGAGCTGGTTGACCGATCGCAGGAGGCTGGCCGCCTTCTCGGGCGTGTCCGACGAGGGGGTGGTCCCAGAGGCGATCGGCACGGCGCCTCCCGGGACCTGTCCGGTGAGCGCGCGGCCCTGGATCACGCTTGCGACGCCGCTCAAGGTGCCCGCCGCGAAAAGGAGGTCCTTGGCCAGTACCAAATTACGGGTCTGGTCGTCTATCTCCCCGCCCGAGAGCCCGAGCCTGCCGGGAAACCAGGTTGCCGCCGAGGCAATAAACGAGCCCGCGCTGATGGCGTTGAAGCGGTTCCACGTCGTGTTCAATATCTTCCCGCGGTCCCCCTCGTTGCCGATAACGTCGAGGTTGGGGTTGAGGGCGATCTTGCCGAATACCGAACCCCCGAAACAGACGGCAAGGCCCAGGTTGTGAACCACCCAGGCAGCCGTAGATGCTGTGCGCAACGCAATTCTCCTTCCGTACGTGTCTGCAATACGTTCAGTACCTACCACCTTCCTACCTCGGCCCAAACGCAATCGCGGGGCGCCGGCCAAATTTTGGCCCGAATTATGTAGCCCTCGACCCGCCGTGGCAGCGGATGGTCATGGCTTCGACGCCTCCTCCGACGGGACGGCGGATCATCCACCGTGGCACCACCTGCGACCCGCCGTGCGCCTACAGAACGGGCTTTCGGGGTTGATCGTAGCGTGGTCTTAGCAACGCCTGATCCGCCCTGTTAACATTTCACGGTTGTTGGTTTCTACACGAGGTGGATCGGCGGTTACTTTGCAGACGGCTCGCGACATCGAGGCGCTAACGGGCGGGGCGATGGCCTCCGTCTGGTCGTGGGTCAAGGAGAAGATCCCAGCCGGCGTCGAAGTCTTCGACGCCCACGCCCACATCGGGGCCGATGTGGACGGCCGCGCCATGACCGCCGACGGTATGCGCTCGCTCATGGACGCCGCGGACGTCAGGAAGAGCATCGTGTTCCCCCTTAACGACCCCAACGCCCGCGACGACTACTCGGGACCGAACGACGTGGTCTGGAACGCCTACGAGGAGTACCCACTCTCGTTCGTGCCCTTCTTCCGCCTGAACCCGCACCTCGACTACGACACGGAGTTCGGGCGCTGCGTCGAGCGCGGTTTTATGGGCCTCAAGCTCCACCCCGTGTCGCAGGAGTTCGAGCTCGACGATTCGAGGGTAGTGAGGCTTCTCGCGATGGCGGCGGAGGCGGATCTTCCAGTCCTCATCCACGCCGGTTTCGCCATGCAGCGGATCGTCGAACCGCTCCTGCCGACGGTCGAGGCGCACCCGGAACTGCGCCTGATCCTCGGTCACGCGGCGATGGTCGAGGTGCTCGAGGCGACGAGGGCTTTCGAGGACCACCTCAACGTGCTGTTCGAGACCTCCGTGGTGCAGGCGAAAGACTTGTACGAGCTGTGCTGCTCCCTCGACCCTTCCCGCATCTGCTTCGGGTCCGACATACCCTACGGCGACCTGCCTTCTACGCTTCACTCCATCCTGGCCGCGGCAGACGCCGCGGGCGTGCCCGACGAGGCCCTGCCAGGAATACTCTCCGAGAACATCAGGCGGTGGTTTCCGTGAAGGCGGGGGTTGACGCGGCGATCAGGACGGCGCACCTCGTCAGGATAGACAGCTACATGGATTTCGCTATCCTCGCGATGTGGACCGCAAGCCCCAGGGTCGACGTGATGCTCGGCATGGTCGACGCGAGCCTGCGGGGCGGGAGTCCCGGCGGTAAAGACGACGACCTGCTGGAGAAACTACGCGCCCTGGTCAAGGAGGGCCGCGAGTACCTGGCTGAGGGCGACTTCTTCGTGGCGATGGGTAGGATGCGGACGGCCCACGACCTGCTTTCCCTCCACGTCATCCGCCTCTCCGATGGATGACCCATGACGGAAGACGCCAGGCTGCCCGAGGACATCCCTCTCGCGGCCGTCAGGCGCGGCGAGCTCGTCGAGAGTGTACACCGCGGCCGATTAGCCGTCTACGATCCGGAGGGCATCGTACTCGAAGCCTTCGGCGACCCGGAAGCGTACGTCTACCTCCGCTCCTCGGCCAAACCCTTTCAGGCCCTCCCGCTCGTCCTCTCCGGAACCGCCGACGCATTCGGCCTGACGGATGAGGAACTCGCCGTGGCCTGTGCTTCGCACAACGCAGAAGAATTCCACCTCGCCGCCGTCAGGTCCATCCTGGAGAAGGCCGGGCTATCCGAAGACGACCTCCAGAGCGGCGTCCATCCGCCGATGTACAGGCCGGAGGCGGAGAAAATGGTCCGGAGAGGTGACGATCCGCGTCCGATCCATAGCAACTGCTCTGGCAAGCACGCCGGCATGCTCGCCGTCTGCGTTCACGAGGGTTACGAGACGCTGTCTTACCGCGACCCGGGGCATCCGCTGCAGCGGCGCATCCTCGGGCTCGTAGCCGATGTCTGCGGCCTGGAGGAGGACGAGATCCTCCTCGCCGGCGACAACTGCGGCGTCCCCGCTTTTGCTCTGCCCCTGCGTAGCTTCGCCACGGGCCTCGCCCGCATCGCCACCGGCGAGGAGCTTCCCGACGAGCTTGTGGAAGCCGCCTTGCGCGTCAGGAACGCGATGCGCGCTTACCCCTTCATGGTCGCGGGGACGGAGCGCCTCGACACGGAGTTAATGGAGCGGACGCACCTTCTCGTCAAGGGCGGGGCCGAGGCTGTGCTCGCGGTCGGAAACCCCGAAGGCTGGGGCCTGGTGCTCAAGATATCCGATGGGTCGCAGAGAGCTGTGCGGCCCGCGGCGCTCGCTGCATGTGGTCACATGGGCGTCGAAGTAGGAGACACAGACTCGGTCGTGCGCGGGTTGCACGGCGAGACGGTCGGTGAGATCGGGCCACTGATCTAGCTCTCAGCAAGTCAGCGCTTCAGCAAAGATAACCTGACAAGCTGAAACGCGGCGGTTAAGGAAGGTCAACCCTTCCTTAACCCGCTGTGGGCCCGGTTTCACCGAACGGTGGTAGCATTAGCCCGCAACCTTACGGGTGATGAGGCTCACCCCAAACCGCGAGAGAATCGCTGATGGCCTCTACCAGCAGACCTGCGGGTCGGGGTAGAGGCCCCTTCTATGGCCCGTTATAGCTTGGAGGAGAAACGGGGACGTGAATCGAGAGAGCAAGGAGGCGGATCGGAAGCCCGCAGGCGTTGTGGCCCAGGCCACCCTGCGTCTGCGTTCTGAGCTCGAGTGCGAGCGGGTCATACGGCTGGCGCACGGTCGCAGCGTGGCATCGGCAACGGCCTACCGGGGGCCCGAGGATCGCGGATCGCGGATTTTCGTGATGCTACTCGACGAGCCCGAAAAGTTAGAGCGTTTCCTTCCGAGCTGCGCGAGACCGTCCCCGAGGCCCCCGTCTCCGTAATCCGGGAGTCCGACCAGCACGTTTCGCCGCCCGACTTCCTCGGTGGCGGAGTGCTAAGGACCAGGCCGTTCAGGGCCGAAGTGGGGCACCTGGGCTGGGTCTTCGCGGGCGGCGCCCTCGGGGCCCCGGCGTGCGCCTGCTGATCGAGTCGGCTGCCGCCCGCGTGAGCCCCTTTCACGAGGTGTTCCCGTGGGGCACGATGCTGGTGAACGTCATCGGCTCCTTCGCGATAGCGGTCCTTGGCGCCTTGCTTTTCGGGAGGTTCCTGAAGGAGCGGGAGAGGCTGTTCTGGGTGCTCGGGTTCCTCGGTTCCTTCACGACGTTCAGCTCGTTCACGTTGCAGACGACCGAGAGCTGGGCCGTCTCGCCCGCCCTCGGCGTTCTCTACGGCGGTGGGAGCATCCTTCTCGGGCTGCTCGCGGTGGTACTCGGGCTGAGGCTAGCGAGGGCGCTCATCTAGTAGTTTACGTGGCGCTATCCCTCCTGGGAGCGGGCTTCGGCGCCGTCTTCAGGTACGTGCTCGGGGATTGGCTCAACCACAAGGCGGGACCCGAGTTCCCCTGGGGACGCTTGCCGTGAACGTCATCGGCTGCTTCGCCCTCGGCCTCCTGGAAGGTGCGGCCCCGCACGACAACTTACTCTTGCTCGTGCGCGGTAAGGGACTGCTCGCCGGCTTCACCACGTTCTCCACGCTCATGTTCGAGACGCTGAACCTGGCGCGGGCAAGGGAGCACGACCGGGCGTTCTTCAACGTCGTCGGCAGCCTGGCGCTCGGCCTTCTGGTGCTGCTCCTCGGCGTTTACCTCGGGACGTCCATGCGATGAGGAGCGCCACGCGGGTGCGGGTCTTCGTCGGGGAGGATGAGAGGTACCAGGGGAGACCGCTCTTCGAGGCCATCGTGCTCGCCGCGAGGGAGGAGGGGCTCGCCGGCGCGACGGTCTTCAAAGGCTTCATGGGCTACGCGCCCCATGCCGACATAGCCACGGCCGGCATCCTTAGGCTGGCCGGGAACCTACCCGTCGTGGTGGACATTGTGGACTCGGAAGAGAAGATAGGGAGCTTTATGCCTTTTTAAGAAGGCCGTCAGGACGGGGATAGTGCTGTCTTCGCGGGTGGAGGCCGAGCAGGTGATCCCCGAGGGAGTCGACCGGGTTTGAGCGATCCGACACCGGCCGTCCGCGCCAGCGTCTACCTGCGCGACTCTGACGAGGTCGAGGGAAGCCCGGCCCGCGCGCTCGTCTACTCATCGTTCGTCGACGCCGGGGTGCGCGACGTGGCCATACACCACGGGGTCATGGGCTTCGACCGGTCCTCCGGCTTGCTCTCCTTGCGTCCCCTGCGGTTCCACGCAGACCTGCCATCCGTCGTTGAGGCCGTCGGTCGCAGGGAGGAGATCGAAGCGGCACTGCCCGGCATCAGGCGTGTGCTCTCGCTGGGACTGATCACCGTGACCGACGTCGACCTCTACGAGCCCGGCTCGTAGCCCGGCGGGAGTGCTTCGGGCCACCAGACGCTACAATCAAATTCCTGCGATGGTGGACATGAACTACACGGAGCTGGACTGGCGGTGGGCTATCATCCTCGGCGTCGCGCTCAGGGACGGCCTTCTGAATGCCGTCGACGACGAACCCCGCTCTGCCGACGAGGTGGCGCGGGATCTCGGGCTCGACGGGCGGGCCGTGCACGTGCTGCTCTCGTCGCTCGACGAGTTGGGAATACTGGAGGAGAACGAAGGCAGGTTCCGTATGAGGGAAGAGCATCAGGGACCGCTTCTAGATCCGGAGCATCCCGACTACGTCGGGGGCAGCGTGGTACATCGGTGCGAGTTGATCGGTAGCTGGAGCCGCATCGGGGAGACTCTCGAGACAGGCAAACCGATCGAAGACCGTACTTCCCAGGACTTCGGTGGCACGAGGACCTTCATCCAATCGATGCGCCGTGGGGCGCGCGCCGGGGCAAAGGGAGTTGCCGGAGCCGTGCTCTCGCGCCTGCCGGAGAACGCCAGCATCCTCGACGTGGGGGGAGGGCCAGGCACGAACGCCGAGGCCTTCGCCGGGGCAGGGGCGCGGGTGATCGTCTTCGACAGGCCTGAGGTGATCGAGCTGATGAAAGATCAACTCCTCAAAGCCGGCATCGAAACCGTCGCTGGGGACATGAACGAGGCGCTGCCCGAGGGACCATTCGACGCCATCTACTGCGGGAACACCTCGCACATGTACGGGCCCGCCGAGAACCGCGAGCTCTTCGACAGGATGCGGCGTTCGCTCGTCCCCAGGGGACTACTCGCGATCAGGGAGTTCGTGCGTGGCATGAGCGAGGACGCGGCGCTCTTCGCCGTGAACATGCTGGTCCTGACGGCCGGCGGGGGAACGTATACCCGCGAAGAGTACGAGGAGTGGCTCACGGGGGCGGGCTACGAGGGCGTCGAGTTCGTGCCCGTGCCCGGAAGGGGTACGCACCTCGTCTTCGCCCGAAACCCCGGATAGATCCGGGCGCCATGAAGTTGACCATGGAGATACTCGAGGCCTGCTACCGGGCCGGCGCGTTCCCGATGGCCGATTCCTACGGGCGCATCGAGTTCTACCGCTCAGACCCGAGAAGCGTGCTTGAGCTCGAGGATCTGCACGTCTCTCGGTCGCTAGCGCGTGTGATCCGCAAAGGAACCTACGAGGTGCGCGTGGACGAGGATTTCGGCGGCGTCATAAGCGCGTGCGCCGACAGGGAGGAGACTTGGATCAACGCCGAGATAATCGACGCCTACGTCCATCTGCACAGGGCGGGAAAAGCCCACAGCGTAGAGGCCTACAACGGAGGCAACCTCGTCGGGGGACTCTACGGCGTCACCCTGGGCGGCGCGTTCATGGGAGAATCTATGTTCACCCGCATGAGGGACGCCTCCAAGGTCTGTTTCGTCTCTCTCGTAGAGCGCTTGCGTCAGAGAGACTTTCTGTTGCTCGACTGCCAGATCCAGAATCCCCACCTGGCCAGCCTGGGGGCGAGTGAGATCCCCGAGACGGAGTACCTGCGTCGCCTGCACCAGGCTCTGAGCCTGGAGCGCTCCTTCTTGTGAGTAATGCTCCCTACGGGCCGTCTGGCGGCACGTGGTAAGCTAGCCCCATGGATATACGACACATCGACATCGACTTCAGGCCCGAGCTGGAACGGCCCGTTCTGATCGCCGGCTTCACGGGTTGGAACGACGCCGCGGATGCGGCGAGCGTCGCAGTAGGAGCCCTGGCGAGCTCGTGGGAGGCGCAACGTTTCGGCGGCTTCGACAGCGAGGAGTTTTTCGACTTCCAGACCACGAGGCCGCAGGTCAAGCTCGTCGACGGCGTGACGCGCGAGATCGAATGGCCCGAGAACACGCTCTCCGCGACGGAGGCGAGGCTGGAAGCCGCCGGCGGCCGCGGGGCCGTCCTGCTCTCAGGGCCCGAGCCGAACTTTCGGTGGCGCACGTTCTCGCAGGCGGTCGTTGAGCTGGCAAAGGCGCTGGACGTGCAGCTCATGGTGACGATGGGCGCCCTGCTTGCCGACGTGCCGCACTCGCGTCCCGTCTCGGTCGCCGCCAACACCCAGGATCCGACCCTCGTCGAATCCCTTGGCCTCTCCGCCTCGCGCTACGAGGGCCCGACGGGCATCACCGGTGTGCTGCACCGTGTCTGCGCCGACGGCGGTCTACCCGCCGTAAGCTTCTGGGCCTCGGTCCCTCACTACCTGCCAGCCGTCCCTTCTGCCCCGGCAGCATTAGCGCTACTGGACAAGCTATCGGGGTTGCTCGGCATGCGGGTGGACACCGCCGAGCTCGAGAGCACGGCCGAGACGTACCAGGATCAGGTCTCAGTCGCCGTCTCCCAGGACTCGGACCTCTCCTCCTACGTAAAAATGCTCGAAGAGCGCTACGACTCGCAGTTGGACCAGGGCCCGCGCAAGCTGCCTTCGGGAGACGAACTAGCGCAAGAGCTTGAAGGGTTTCTCCGCGAACATCGCGGCGATGAGGAATAGGTTTCAGGCAACAGGCATCAGGTTGCCATCTAACCTGGTGCCCCTAATAGATCAGGGCAAGCACGAAGACGATTACGCTTGCAAGCCCGAGCAACCCCTGCACCACCGCGGAGGCCAGGTAGCCGA
Source organism: Rubrobacter sp. (assembly GCA_036520255.1). Taxonomy (GTDB): domain Bacteria; phylum Actinomycetota; class Rubrobacteria; order Rubrobacterales; family Rubrobacteraceae; genus Rubrobacter_D. The sequence goes on from DATDKB010000026.1 coordinate 8,564, forward strand.
CGATGACACCGCCGGCAGCCCGTGAGGCGCGGCGCCAGTCGGCATCTGTTGCTTCCTGTTCTTCCGGGTCGCCATGCCGTTGACGCCTGAGATACTCGCCGGCGAAGACGCCCGCGATGGTACCGACGATGAGGCCGAAGAGGGAGCCAATGCCGGCAAGGAGTAGCCCGGCGAGCGCGCCGACTATGCCGCCTACGGCGCCGCCTACGGTGCCCCAGTTGCTGGCCCCGAAGCGGCGGGCGCCGTATGAGGTTGCGACGAAGTCCGTGATAAAGGCTAGCGCGGCAAACAGGAACAGGACCACGAGGATCACGGCTCCGACCGTCTGAAAATCCGTAAGGATGGCGTAGAGCAGCGCCGAGAGGAAGATGAGCGTGACCCCGGGCAGACCGGGCACGACGCTTCCGATGAGCCCCACGATCATCATGACCATGGTGAGGGCGAGTAGTGGACCTTCTACCTTGTCCATATCTAAGATGAGATCAGGGGTAGGGATTTCTTGCGTTTCCCGAGCGCCGCGTTGAGGCTACCGGGTTTGTAACCGGCCAGGTCGAGGGTGACGTAGAGGAAGCCGGCGTCGAGGAGCTCGGCGGAGATCCTCTCCCGCATGGCGAAGGCGCGGTCGAGCTCACCTGGACCAACCTCCAGGCGGGCTATCTCCCCGTGGTGCCTGACGCGGACCTGCCCGAAGCCCTCCCTGCGCAGGAACTCCTCGGCGCGGGCGACCTGGGCGAGCTTCTCGGGTGTGATCTCCTGCCCGTAAGGGAAGCGGCTTGAGAGGCAAGCGAGCGCCGGTTTGTCCCACGTCGGCAGCCCGAGATGCTTCGCCAGCTCTCGCACCTCGGCCTTGGTCATGGCGGCCTCTGATAGCACAGAGACGACCCCGAGCTCCTTCGCCGCCTTCCTGCCGGGGCGGTAGTCACCCTCGTCGTCCTTGTTCGCCCCGTCGACGACGCAGGCGTAGCCCTTTTCCTCCGCAAGCTTCGCAAGGTCGGAGTAGAGCGTGCTCTTGCAGAAATAGCAGCGGTTCGTCGGGTTGCTGGCGTAGTTCGGGTCGTCGAGCTCGCGCGTATTTACGACGAAGTGTTCGACCCCGAGAGACTCGACGAAAGTTCGCGCTAGGTCGAGCTCCGATGGCAAATACGTCTCGTTGTTGGACGTGACCGCCAGGACCCTGTGCTTCGGCAGTGCCCGCGCCGCCACGGCGAGGGCGAGCGAGGAGTCGACCCCGCCGGAGAAAGCGACCAGCGCGCTCCCGTAAGGGGCGAGAATATTCTCCAGCTCCGTTAGCCTTTTCTGCGGAACGTCTCTCGTAAGGGGGTTCATTTGTACGTCCTCTCTAGGTCGCGGCGCGATCGGAGAGCCAGCCGATCACCTCTTCGGCATTCCTTCCCGGGGGAAAAACGGGATAGAAGACCTTCTGGATCTCCCCGTCATCGATAACGAGGGTCACGCGTTTTACGAGGGTCATGCCATCGGCCTCGAACGTTGGAAGACCGAGGGCCCCAACGAACTCCAGCTCGTTGTCGCCCAACAGGTCGAACGGAAGGTTCAGCCGCTCTGCGGGCTCGCGCTGGTACGCGCGGTCCTGGGTGCTCAGGCCGAAGACGCGTGCCCCTAGGCCCTTTAGCTCGGCGTGATGGTCGCGGAAGGCGCACGACTGGGGCGTGCAGCCGTGGGCGCCGGGGATTTCGTCCCACACCCGCGGCAGGTCTCGGTCAGGCCTCCCCGTAAGCGGGTAGCAGTACACCACCGTGGTACCCGCGAGGGCAGAGAGGGCGATGTGGTTGCCCGAGGTCGAGGTCAGGGAAACGGCTGGAAGCTTCATACCTGGCAGGTGGTCGCAGGCGCCGTCGTCCTCTGGCTCGGGCAGGCCCTCGGGAATCTCGTAGATGTCCGCGCCTTTCAGGCCCGCTCCAGGGCGATGGCAACGTTGTGGCCGCCGACGCCCAGGTTGGCGCAGAGGGCGGCTTCGAGCTCTGGGGCCTCGCGCGGTTCGTCGACGACGTAGTCGAGTTGGGCGCAGCCGTCGGCGACCTCGGTGAGATTCCTCATCGGTGGGATCGTTCTCTCCTTTAAGGCCATGGCGCAGATGGCCGTCTCGAGGGCGCCGCTCGCGCCGAGGGAGTGACCGAGGGTGGACTTCGTCGCTGAGACTTTCACGGCGGGGTTGACCCTGGCCATCGCCTGCGACTCTGGGCCGTCGCCGGCGACGGTGCCGGTGCCGTGGGGGTTTATATAGCCGATCTGCCCCCCTTCCAACCCGGCCTCGGCGACGGCGAGCTGCATCGCCCGCATGATGCCGAGACCCTTGGGGTCGGGGTCGGTGAGGTTGTAGGCATCCGTCGTGCGTCCGACGCCGGTGATTTTGGCGTAGGGCTCGGAGCCGCGGCGCTCGACGGACTCGGCGCTTTCCAGGACCATCACGGCGGAAGCCTCACCGATCACGAACCCCGAGTGGTCCACGTCGTAGGGCCTGCAGGCCCCTTCCGGGTCGTCGTTGCGCCGGCTCATCGCGCGCATCGCTATAAACCCGGCGACTATCACGGGCGCGAGGCTTGCCTCGGAGGCGCCACACAGCACGACGTCGGCGTCTCCGCGTCGGATCAGGTCGAAACCCAACCCCATCATGTCCGTGCCGCAGGTGCAGGCGAGCGCTCCCGCGATGGAAGGACCCTGCACGCCGAGCTGGATGCCCACGTGGGCCGCCGCGGAGTTCGGCATGATCTTGGTGACGGCAAACGGGTTGACGCGCGAAGGACCCTTGCTGTCTATGGTCGCCTGGGTAGCTTCCATGCTGGTGACGCCCCCGATGCCGCTCCCGAGGATGAGACCAACACGCTCGGGGTCCTGGTTGAGCACGTCCCAGGCTCCCGCGTCTTCGAGCGCTAATTTGGCGGAGGCCAGGCCCATCTGCCCGAAGCGGTCGGTGCGGGCCGCGACCTTCCTGTCCATAAAGCTCTCCGGGTCGAAGTCCGTGCACTCAGCTGCGATCCTGACCTCGAAACCCTCGGAATCGAAGAGCGTTATGGGGCCAGCCCCGCTCTCGCCCGCAAGCAACGAGCTCCAGAACTTCTTGCGCCCGACCCCTATGGGGGTGACCATCCCGATCCCCGTTATGTAAGCCTCCGGGCGCCTGTTCGGCATCTAGCCCCCTAGTCGATGTAAGATCCGTCGAACTACGAATCTTAGCACTACGACATTATCTCGACTCCGGCCTATGGCCCGACGACCGACCTACTTCGTTTGAACGATCCTGGGCGAGGAAGCCGAGAACGCCCGATCCTGTAGGCCGTTGCGAAAGAATCGAGAACTCCTCACCGTAACGCCTCCGGTGCCGGTGTGGAAGGACGGAACAGCAGGTACACCTCAGCCTAGGATACCGTGTGCGCGTTCGCCGTGTGCGCGTTCGCGCGAGGGGCGGCAGCCCTGTGCTATAACCCTGATGGATGAGCCCGAGGAGCCAGCATTGATCTTCTACGTCGCCATGGTCTTTTTTCTTGCCAACTTTGCGCTCGGCATAATGGTCCAGTTTCGCGTCGTGGACACGAAGCCTTTCCGCTGGCTCCATCACACCCTGTTCTTCGCGGCCTTCGCCTCGGCCTCCCTCGCCGTAGGCGTCGGGTTCTTGCAGGGTGCTCCTTACCGCTGGGCGCTCTTGCCTGTTCTAGTTCTCTTCGCCGTGTTGCCGCGGGTGAGGGCGGGAACGCCCGGGCACGCCGCCCTTGCCAGCGGGGCTTTGATCCTCTACGCCACCGGCTGCGTATGGATGCTGTAGGAGGCTAATTTGGAATTCCTGGAGGTCATCAAGAGACGCAGAACGACAAACGGTCCCTTCCTGCCCGACCCCGTAAAACCCGAGCACCAGCGACTACTCGTCGAGGCCGCAGCGATGGCCCCTTCCCATTTCAACAGTCAACCCTGGCGCTTCGTGCTCGCAGACGACCGCGAGTCCATCGAGGAGGTCGCCAGGATTAGTGGCGAGAGCATGACGCGCCTCCTCGAAGAAGGCACCTTCTGGAAGCGCTACAGGCCGTACTTCCGCTTCTCCGAGGCCGAGATGGAGGAGAAGCGCGACGGTATCCACTTCGACCAGATGCCCGCCGTCCTCAAGCCTTTCAGGCGCCAGATCTTCTCCAGCACAGGCCAGGCCGTGATGAACCGGTTCGGCGTCCCGAAAACCCTCGGCGAGGACAACAGCAAGCTCGTCGCGGGTTCGCCGCTCCTCCTCGCCGTCCTCCTCGACAAGACCGAGTACAGGCCAGGCGAGCTCTCGGGGTTCTACTCCATCTTCGGGATGGGGGCCGCCGTCGAGAACATCTGGCTCACCACGACGGAGCTTGGCATGGGCATCCAGTTCGTCTCGACGCCGATGGAGATACCCGAGAACTGGGAGCGGATGAAGAACCTGTTTCGTGTTCCCGACGACCTGGAGCTTATGGCCGTCTACCGACTCGGGTACGTCCCCAAAGAGCAGCGGCGGCCCACTATCGACTGGTCCAGCCGCCAGCGCAAGCGCCTCTCGCAGTACGTGTTTCGCAACACCTGCGAGACGCCGGAGCCGGATCCCGAGACCAGCCCGGAACCGGGGCTCACCACACAGACGCGTTCGGGGAAAACTTGATCGGGGCCGCCCCAAAGGTTCTCTCCGTCGCTACGGCCCTGCCGCCCCATCGCATCGGTCAGGAGGAGGCGAAGGCTTTCGCTAGGGGCATGTTCTCGCGCAGGGAAGGCGACTTCGAGCGTCTGCTCCCGATCTTCGACAACGTCAACGTCGATAGCCGCTACTTCTGCGTGCCCGTCGAATGGTTCGAGCGGGACCACGGCTTCCCCGAGAAGAACGCCCTCTACATCGAGCACGCCCTCGACCTCTCCGAAAAGGCCGCAAGAAGAGCACTCGACTGGGTCGAAGCAAGGCCCGAGGATGTGGGGGCGATCTTCTTCGTCTCCACGACAGGCATCTCCACGCCCTCCCTCGACGCGAAGTTGATCTTCCGCCTAGGCCTCTCCGAGCATACGCGCCGGGTACCGATCTGGGGCCTCGGCTGCTCCGCAGGTGCCGCCGGCATCGCCCGCGCCGCCGAACACGCCCGCCTCTACCCCGAAAAGCTGGTCCTTCTCGTCGCCGTCGAGCTCTCCGGGCTTACCTTCCAGCGGGGCGACCGCTCGAAGAGCAACCTGATCGCTACTAGCCTCTTCGCCGACGGCGCCGCAGCCGTGCTGCTAGGCGACTCCAAAGGCCCGGAAGTCCTCGGAAGCTACAGCACCACCTGGCCTGGCACCGAGGACGTGATGGGCTGGGACCTCGTCGACGCGGGACTCAAGGTCCAACTGTCCAAGAGCGTCCCGACCATCGTGCAGGCGAAGTTCCGCGACAACCTCGAAGAAGCCTGCGCCTCCCTCAACCTCGATGTCGGGGCCCTGAGACACTTCGTGCTCCACCCCGGCGGCTCCAAGGTCCTCGACGCCTTCGAGGAGGTGCTCGGCATGGAGGCGGGCGGCCTCACCACGAGCCGGGACGTGCTCCGCGACTGCGGCAACATGTCAAGCGTCACGGTCCTCTTTATCCTCGAGCGTTTCCTCGAGAGCCGCGAGTTCGCGAAAGGCGACCTCGGCGTGCTCTCAGCCATGGGCCCAGGCTTCTCTGCGGAACACGTGTTTTTCAGATGCTGAAGGCCCCCGGCCTTCAGCATCTGAGCGGTCACCATTTCAGCTTGTCAGGTTTTTGGAGCGGGTCGGAGGACGTGTTGAACGTGGTGCTGCTGGTGGCGGGCGTTGGTCTCGTAGCCGTCCAGCGCCTTGCGGAGCTCTCTTATTCGCGGCGGAACGAGCGTCGGTTACGGGCT
>DATDKB010000027.1:0-9266 GCA_036520255.1 Rubrobacter sp.
TGTCGTTGACTGCGGCTACGGAGATGTGTTCGGGATGGAGCGCGATGAGCTCGAACGCGTCGCCGGATCTCACGATCCCCTCCGAGAGTACCCGCATGTAGAACCCGGTATATCCCGTCTGGGCGACCCACCTCGTGAGCAGCCTCTGCCTATTCTTTCCGGCCAGCTTGCCGCAAGGTGTCCGCGGCTGGCTGACTTGTACCACGGCCTCCCCGACACCGAACACGTCGCCGATACAGACCTCGCCCTCGACGGCGCCAGAGATGGTCAGGTTCTCGGAGAAGGAAGCGGACTCCAGTGATCTGCCGAACAGCTTCTCCCAGTGCGCGTAGTGGTCAAAGGAGTAGACGCAGACGGCTTTGTCTACGCCGCCATGGTTTTGTCGGTCGGCCTGTCCGTCGCCTTCGATACCGTGAAAACGGAGCACGGCGTCCGGGACAGGACTTTTCGCACCGGCCGTCCAGACCACTTCTCGCCCGTAGTGTTGCGCACGGGGCAGGCCCACGTTCAACGATACGACTTTCACCGGTTCACTGATCCTTTCCGGGTAGCCTCATTACAGGGTAAGGCACGGCCGGCAGACGTGCTAGACGTAGGGGACGTTGGCGGAGCCACACTCTTCGGCCAGGCGCACGCGCAGGGCGCTCTTGGCCGGAATGAGGACGGAGCCTTCGTCGCCAGCACCCACCACCATCGAGCCGTCCCTCCCCCGCCAGTGGCGGTGGACCGTGTAGGCAGCGAGCGTGCCTTCCACCAGGCTTACCGTTCTGTCCAGCTCCGCGTGGGACATCGTGGCGGAGACGTCGAGTTTCGAGACGTCCACGTTTTCGGGCGCCGCGATGTCCGGGGAGAGGTTACCCGTCCTCAACCTGAGGCCGGGGGTGTCCCAGAGGATCTCGATGGCCCCCCTGAGCGCCGCGGCCCTGCTCTCCTTGTTGCCCTTTCGCAGCTTGGGGTCGTCCATCGCGCGGAGCCTCTGCGCGATGTCGCCGTTCTCAGCGGCGCCGGAGCGCTCCAGGGAGAGCACCTTCAGCGTCGCCGCCGAGTCCACCTCGACGACCGCGCTCTGGTCTCTTTCCCGCGGGAAGGGGTAGTCCGTGTACTCCACGCCCACCTTCTCCAGCTCGGCCAGCAACTCTTCGGAGTAAGGTTCTCCGCCGAACATCCTGCGGCTCGCGGAATAGGCGGGGAGAGCCACCTTCGAGAGGATACGTTCTATCCTGCGGGTCCCCCGCTCGTTCGGGACCGCGAGCGGCGCGTCGACGCCGACGAGGACGCCGCGCCGGTCCGCGCCGTAGCCCTCGACCGCCCCCGCCAAATCTTCCGCGTTCGCTGCGAAGGAGTTGGCGATGATGCTCCCCCGCTCGTCTATTACTACCAGGCACGAGACCTTCTCCTGCGCCTCGCCCGGTCTCCACGCCAGGGCACAGCCCAAAAACCTCACGCTCACTCCTCTCCGGCGCCGGCCACGACCCGCGAGACCTCCTCGCAGACCTCCCGGCACACCGTCTCGTCTGCATGCTCGACCATCACCCGCACGACCGGTTCCGTGCCGCTCGGCCTCAAGAGGACACGTCCTTCCTCCCCGAGACTCTTCTCCGCTTTAGAGACGGCCAGCACGACCGCCTCGGAGGCCGCAACAGCCTTCGCCGCCCCCGGCTCGTCGACGCTCACGTTGATCAGGGTCTGCGGGTACTTCTCCATCGCGGCGGCAAGCTCCGAGAGCGGTTTGCCGCTGCGGACCATCACGTCAAGGAGGGCGAGCGCCGTAACAACGCCGTCTCCGGTCGTGACGTGCTCGGAGAGGATCACATGCCCGGACTGTTCCCCGCCGATGGAGGCCCCGAGCCGTCCCATGGCCTCGGCGACGTGCCTGTCTCCCACGTCGGTAACCTCGTAAGGTATCCCCATCGACTCCATCGCTTTGAAGAAGCCGAGGTTGCTCATGACCGTGACTACGACCCCGCCTTCCAGCATCCCGCGCTCCTTCAAGTCGCGGGCGAGGATGGCGATGATCCTGTCCCCGTCCACGACATCGCCCTTCTCATCGACCGCTAGCACCCTATCGGCGTCCCCGTCGAAGGCGAAAGCCACGTCATGCCCGGAGGCGTCGAGTTTGCCTATGTGCGTGGAGCCGCAGCCGTCGTTGATGTTGATACCTGTAGGCTCGACCCCTTTGAGGGTGAAATTTACCCCCAGCCGCTCGAACACGAGCGGCGCGACCTCGTAGGCGGCCCCGTTGGCGCAGTCGATAAGGATTTTCAGGCCCTCAGCAGGTGGACTCAGCCGCTCGAGCATGTGCTCCGCGTACATCCGCACCGCATCGTCGAGCACCTCGATGCTCCCGACACCACTTCCTGTCGGCCGCGTGGCCTCGTGCTCGAGCAGGCCTTCCACCTCACGCTCCGTCTCCGGGGCGAGCTTGTGGCCTTTGCCCGAGAAGAACTTGATGCCGTTGTCGGGGTAGGGGTTGTGCGAGGCGCTTACCACGGCCGCGGCCGAGGCCCCGAGGCACAGCGCGAGGGCCGCAACGCCGGGCGTCGGCAGAACGCCGAGATCGACGACGCAGGCGCCCCCGCTCGCGACGCCGGCGGCGAGGGCGCGAGAGAGCATTTCTCCGGAGCGGCGCGTGTCGCGTCCGACGACGATCCTACCCCCGAAGGTCCTGGAGGCGGCGAGACCGAGGCGCAGGGCGTCCTCGGGCAGCAGGCCCCGGTTGGCGACACCGCGCACCCCGTCGGTGCCGAAAGTTATGGCTCTCCGTCTCAGTTCTTCTCCGCTCTTTCGGGGTAAATCCTGAATCCTGCCTGTTCCCTGTGCCTCAACGACCTGTAGAAATCCAGGCTCTCGTCCGAGGCTATGAGGTCCATACGCCCGGCTCCCACCCTCGCGAAAGCTTCTTTTATGAGCCCCCTGCCTATACCCCCGCGGCGCCACTTCTCGTCGACCGCGAGCAGGGCCAGGTGCGCCTGGATGACGCCGTCGCCGAATATCTGGGCGAACCCCACGACCTCGTCGCCCGCCACGGCGACCAGGGTAGTCGCGCCCGGCGCGGTCAGAGACCTGCGGGTGAGGGCCGGATCGTGGCGGAAGTTATCCCACTCGAGCGAACGGCAGATCCTGACCACCCCAAAGAGGTGAGCCTCTGGATCGAACGCCTTGCAAACCACGGTGGACTTTTCCTCGCGCTGCATGCCGGCCTCCCTTGGGGCGCGAACGGGCCCCTTCCGCCACGCGAAAGGGGCCCGACGTAGAGGCGCTATTGCAACCCTAGCGCTTGGAGAACTGCGGGCGCTTGCGGGCCTTCTTGAGGCCGTACTTCTTGCGCTCGACGGCCCTTGAGTCGCGCGTGAGCATCCCCGCAGCCTTCAGCTCGCCTCGCGCCTCCTGCGACTCTTCGGCTAGGGCGCGCGCTATGCCGTGGCGCAACGCTTCAGCCTGTCCGGTCGGGCCTCCGCCTTCGATCTTGGCGATGACTTCGTAGCGGCCGGCGGCGCCCAGGAGCTCCAGCGGCGAGCGTACCGCCGTGCGGTACGTCGGACGGGAGAAGTACTCGTCCAGGTCGCGGCCGTTTACGGTGATCTTGCCGTCTCCCGGGAGTATTCTGACCCGCGCTACGGCGGTCTTGCGTCGTCCGGTCCCGATGTACAGAGCCTCCGCCATCTACTTCACCTCGAGCTCTTGCGGGTCCTGGGCTGAGTGTGGGTGTTCGTGCCCCGCGTAGATCTTCAACTTCTTGAACTGCTTGCGGGCTAGCCTACTCTTTGGCATCATCCCGTAGACGGCCTTGCGCAAGATCTCGGTCGGCTTGCGCGCGAGCATCTGCTCGTAGCTCGTCTCCTTCATACCGCCCGGGTAGCCCGAGTGGCGCCTGTAGACCCGCTGCTCGGCCTTCCTGCCCGTAACGACCACCCTGTCTGCGTTCACCACGACAACAAAGTCGCCGACGTCCACGTGCGGCGTGTACTGAACCTTGTTCTTACCGCGCAGGATACGCGCGATCTCCGTCGCCAGACGCCCGAGGTGCTTGCCCTCCGCGTCCACGACGTACCATTTCCGCTCGACCTCTAGGGGCCGCGCCATGTAACTCTTCATCATCCTCCGGAGGTTTTACGAACTTCAAGGCCTTTAGACGTATCAAATAGTAGCATATATCGGCAAAACGACCAGCCGTGCGAAGGCTTCAAGTTACAAGTTTCAGGCATCGGGATCCGTGTGGATATTCGCGTTCCCGGTCGCGGCGGGCACCGCTGTGACACCATAATGGCGGCATGAACGGTTGTGTTTTCTGCGAGATCGTTGCGGGCAGGTTACCTGCGAGCATCGTGTTGCGTGGGGCTGGCTACACGGCGTTTATGGACATCCGACCCATAAACGCCGGTTACGTCTTCGTGGTGCCAAACGCTCACGCCACCCGCCTGGCCGACCTGCCAGGAGACACAGGCGCCTCAATGTCTGGCCGACGGCGAGGCGGCGGGCCAGGTCGTCTTCCACGCTCACTTGCACGTGTTTCCCCGCTTCGATGGGGATGGATTCGGCCTGAGGTTCGGTCCCGGCTACGCGATCGGGTCCGACGGAGAGGAATTGGAAGAGGCCGCGGATAGTATCAAGGGTGCGTTGTGACAAGAGACGGCACGGGAATCGCCCGATCCCATGTGTATGGCGTAGCAAGGGCGGTTCGTGAACCGCCCAGACGGAGCCTCGCCCCTACGTGAACCTCTCGCATGCGAACCGGGCGCGCGACGAACCTCCCCTATTGGACCCTTGCTATTGTCAGGCCGTCGATGCGTTCCCGGATCAGGGGCAGCGCGATGCCGGACAACCTAGGATCTCTGGCGATCCGCCGGTTGAACTCCCGCGTCGACCGCGCCGTTTCCTCCCGCGGGTCGAGCACGGTGCCGCCCCTTATGGTGTTGTCGCCGAGGATGAGCGAGCCCGGCCGCACGAGCCGCAGGGAAGCGTCCAGGTAATCCGGGTAGCCCTCTTTGTCGGCGTCGATAAAGACGAGGTCGAAAGGACCTTGATCGTTCTCGACAAGATCGGCGAGGAGCTCGTGGGCGTCGCCGACCCTGACCTCTACGATGTCGGTGAGGCCAGCCCGCTCGACGTTTTTGCGGGCGAGGTCGGCGTGGTGCTCGTCTATTTCAAGGGAGAGCAGGGCTCCGTCTCCGGGCAGGCCACGCGCGAGGTGGATGGCGCTGTATCCGCCCAGAGTACCGATCTCGAGTATGCGCCGCGCCCCCGCTATCTCGACGAGCAGCCGCAGCAGCCTTCCCTGGTTGGGCGAGACGTTTATCTCCGGAAGCCCGCCCCTCCTCGAGTCCCTGAGGGTGGCCTCCAGAACCTCGTCCGAAGTGCCGAACAGATCCTCGATGTAGCCGTCGATCTGCTCCAATAACTCTCTCGTGTTTTCCGTGTTCATCTCTCACCTCTCCATAGGTCCGGATAGTCGTAGGCGACGCCGACGAGGGTGAGACCGCGGCTCGTCACGGCTGGCCCCGCCTCGCTGCGGCTTCCTCCGGCGAGCAGCCGTCCGAACTGTGACAGGTCCCTCTTGCCGCCCGCGACCTCCAGCATTGTACCGACCAGGGTGCGGACCATGCCGTATAGGAACGAGTCGGCTGTTATGCGGTACCTCAGCAGGTCGTCGAGCGTGGTCCACCGCGAGTGGGTGACGGTCCTCTCGAAGCGAACGTGGTAGCCCCTGGATGGGGTAAAGGCCGTGAAATCTTGGGTTCCTTTCACCAGCTCCCCCGCCGCTTGGAGGAGATCCAGGTCCAACTTCCGAGGAACGTAGGCTGCGCGATGGCGTTTTAGGGGAGACCGGATCTCGTCGTTGACCACCCTGTATTCGTAGGTCCGGCTGATCGCCTCCCTGCGCGCGTCGAAGTTATCGCGCACGGCGACGCAGCGCCTGAGCGCCACGTCCTTCGACAATACCGCCGTTGCTTTATAGGAGATGAGGGCGGGACGAAGATCCGTATCCGCGCTGAAGGAGACGACCTGCCCGTTCGCGTGTACCCCCGCATCTGTCCGGCCGGCGACGCCTAATTTGACGGGCTGGCGCAGCACGGTAGTGAGAGCTTCAGAGAGGACACCCTCGACCGTACGGAGCCCGGGTTGCACGGCCCATCCGGCGAAGTCGGCGCCGTCGTATTCGACGAGCCCGGCGTATCTTTTCACAACAGGACCCCGACCAGGAGGATGAACACCGTGACGGAGAGCGCTAAAGCATCTTTCCTGCGGAAGCGCAGCTCGCGGTAGCGGGTCCTTCCCTCACCGCCCCTGTAGCCCCTGCTCTCCATCGCCTCGGCCAGCTCGTCGGCGCGGCGAAAGGCACCGACGGTCAGCGGCACGAGCACGGGGACGAGGGAGCGGGCCCTGCGAAGCGGTCCCCCCTCCGAGAAGTCCGCGCCGCGGGCGGCCTGGGCGCCTTTGATCTTCTCAGCCTCCTCCCCGAGCGTCGGAATGAAACGGAGCGCTATGGTCATCATCATTGCGGCCTCGTGCGCCGGGAACCCTACCCTCTTTAAAGGGGAGAGCAAGTCCTCTATCCCATCGGCAAGCGCCACGGGCGCCGTCGTAGCCGTGAGCAATCCAGCCGCCGAGACGAGCAACAATATCCGCAAGGCAAGGAAGAGTGCGAGCCACAAACCGCCGGTATGAACCTCCAAAAAGCCCCACTCGAAGACGATAGCCCCCTCGCGCGAGAAGAAGACCTGGAACGCAACCGTGAGCGCCACGATGAACAGCACGGGCCGTAAGAGACGCAAGAAATTGCGTATCGGGATACGGCTCAACGCTACGAGGATCATCAGCGTCACCGCGACGAACAGCAGTCCCACTGTCGAGTCAACGAGGAACAGCCCGGCGACGAGCACGGCGGTTGCCACGATCTTGGCCCTGGGGTCGAGACCGTGCACCGGCGAGGCGACGGGATAGAACTGCCCAAGGCTCGTCACTTCATTTCCCAGGCAGGGCTTTAAGAGCGGCGAGCGTCTCGTCGAAGCGCACGGGGTCTCCGAGTTCGGGCCTCGACGCTTTGAGGAGGGAAGCGACCCTTACGGTCGCCGGGGCCAGCTCGGGGTCGCCGTAGAACACCTCTGCCGGAGTCCCGATGGCGCGCACCCTGCCATCGTGCAGGGCGCACACCCGGTCCGCGACCTCGGCCACCTCGTCCAGGTCGTGGGAGACGATGACGACCGAGATGCCCGCGTCGCGAAGGTGCCGGATCAGGGCCAGCAACCGTTCCCTGGTTGCCGGGTCGAGGCCCGCCGTCGGCTCGTCGAGGACGAGGACCTCTGGCCCCATCGCGAGCACCCCGGCGATGGCGACCCGCCGCTTCTCACCGCCAGACAACGCGAACGGCGAACGCGTCGCCAGGTCCTCGGCACCGAGCACCCGCAACGACCCACGCACACGCTCCTCGACCTCTTCTTCGTCCAGCCCGAGCCGGCTCGGGGCGAAGGCGACATCCTCCTCGACGCTCGGCGCGAAAAGCGCCGCCTCGGGGAACTGGAAAACGAGCCCGACCCTACGCCGCAGCTCGCTCTTTTTCAACGTCGTCGCGTCGACGCCGTCAACTAGTACCCCACCACTCGACGGGACGAGCAGCAAATTCATGTGTCGCACGAGCGTGCTCTTACCTGAGCCCGTGCCACCGACGATGCCGAGCACCTCCCCAGGCTCGACGCCGAGCGAGACGCCGCGGAGCGCCTCGACCGCGAACGGCGTGCCGGCGGCGTAGACGTGATGCACGTCCCTTAGCTCCAAGTTCATCCCGTCCTCGTCTCGCTTCCAGTCCTCGTCAAAATGGCTTCGGCAAGCTGTTCTGGCGTCTTGAGGTTCGCAGGAAGGCCCAGCGCCAGTGCGAGCCTCGGCACGACGGGCAAGACGAGCCTGTTCTCGCGCAAAAGCTCGGGGTCAGAGAGCACCCGCCCCGGGGTCTCGTCTGCCACGAGCTCTCCACCGTTGAGGACGAGGATGCGGTCGGCGTTCAGCAGCTCATCGAGGTGGTGGGTCACGTGCAGGACGGACTTTTCGGCACGCAGGGCTTCGAGGCGCTCCAGGACCTCCCTGCGACCCGCCGCGTCGAGCATCGAGGTGGGCTCATCGAGGATGAGTATCTCCGGTTCGACGGCAAGCAGCCCCGCCAGGGCGACGCGCTGCTTCTCGCCGCCGGAAAGCGTGTGCGGTTCGCGGCGCTCGTAACCTTCGAGCCCGACAGCCCGGATAGCCTGGGCTACCCTGTCACGCATCTCATCGCGGGGGACGCCGAGGTTCTCTAAGCCGAAGGCGACGTCGTCCTCGACGAAGGGGGCAACGAGGCCGTTCTCGGGGTTCTGGAACAACACGCCCAGGTGCTTGCGAACCTCAAAGGGCTCCGTGGCCGGGTCGTGGTCCGATACGCGCACACGGCCCGAGTCGGGGCGTAGGAGGCCGTTCAGGAGGCGGACGAGCGTTGACTTGCCGCCGCCGTTCGGCCCGACCACGCCGACGTACTCGCCAGGACAGAGCTCGAAGCTGACCTTGGAGAGCGCGGCCTGGCCCGCGCCCGGGTAGGAAAACGATAGCTCTTCGCAAGAAACGGCGAGGGACCCACCGGAGCGGGTCCCTGTACCGGGGTTCTGCACGATTGGGGCTACTCCGTGGTGTGGTTGACCAGCTCCAGGTAGACGGTCTCGGCGCCGTCGCCGAGCCTGGGACCGAGCTTCAGGATACGCGTGTATCCGGAGTTACGGTCGTCGAGATCGGGGGCAACGTCCTCGAACAGGCGGCGCACGACGGTCTTGTCTTTCAGGACCTTGACGGCCTGGCGTCTGGAGGCGAGGTCGTCCTTCTTGGCCGTGTTTATAAGCTTGTCCACGACGCCGCGCAGCTCCTTCGCCTTCGGGGCGGTCGTCTTGATGCGGCCGTGCTTTATTACCTGTCCGGCCATCGTGCCGAGCATCAGGTTGCGGTGCTGGGCCTCGCGGCCGAGCTTCCTGCCTCGCTTAGCGTGCCTCATGTCCCTCGCTCTCCAGGGAATATCCGTACTCGAGGAGCTTGGAGCGGATCTCATCCACGCTCTTCATCCCGAGGTTGCGGATGTTCATGAGCTCCTCTTCGGTCATCGTGGCGAGCTGGCCGATGGTGTCGACCCCCTCGCGCTTGAGGCAGTTGTAGGAGCGAACGGTAAGCTCCAGATCCTCTACCGGACGCTCGTCCGTGATAACCGGCCGCCCGCCGCGCTGGGCGGCGTCGGGGGCGCCTGCCCCCCGATAACC
>DATDKB010000028.1:0-2856 GCA_036520255.1 Rubrobacter sp.
GCACCACCTTCATCGGCGTCGCGGACCGTTCGCTTTTCAGCGTTTGTGCGCCCACGTGCCCACCAGGTCAGGAGGCTTGATGACACCGTCCGAGGCCACAACCTCGGTGCGAAGCCTATCCGCCAGGGTGTCTATACCGACCACCTTTTCTGTAGCGATGCCTAGCTTAAGGATGAGGTGCAGCATGCTCCGCAGGGACTCGGCGCCGTAGTCGTAGCCGGGAAAAACCGGGCGCGATGGTCCGGCACGCTCGACGAAGAGCCCGACCGCCTCACACCGGAGAAGTTCACTAGGCGCCTGCTTGCGCCCCGTATCGGGCAACGAGAGCGGCGGAATGGGCCACGAGATCTCCCCGCTAACGCCCAGCGGCTCCCGGCTCATCGCCAGGATGCGAACACCGGGGCAGGCGCGGAGGAGAATATCGGTCAGGGACGCGCACGCCCCTACCAATGCTCGCAGTCGTCCAGGATCAGGAGCACCTTCCGGTGCTCCAGGTACTCGACGAGCAGCTCGCTGGTCTCGCGTCCCGGCACCTCGGACACGCCGAGGGTCGAAGCGATCTTCCTCTGTACGAAATCCGGACCGGAGAGGGAAGCCAGCTCCACCTACCACGCGCCGTCTCGAAAGGATGTACGAAGGTCTTCAGCAACCCGCAGGGCGAGCCGCATCTTGCCCGAGCCCCCGGCCCCGGTAAGCGTCAAGAGACGGGTCCGCCCGAGAAGCTCCCCTACCTCCCCGAGCTCGCACCCACGCCCGACGAAGCTGGTCATCTCCAGCGGCAGCTTGCCCCCAAAGTAGCCTTCGGTCCAGCGCTAGGCCCCCGACTACGGCCCGACGCGGGTTTTCCGTTGGCGTTTTAGTCATTATCGTTGCTAAATCCTCCACCAGGAGGGTAGCATCGGAGGCTCTGCGCCGCATGGTACAAATGGATGATCTTCGCGCCCAGCCACGAGCAATAGGCTTTTGTGCTTGTGATCTTGACTGCATTACAGTAACTGTGTAGCATTCGTGCAAAGTGAGGGGTTGTGTGACCCCGTCTTACGGAGGTAGTACATGGATGTCATGAGAGGTCTAGGGGAGCACGGGGAATCGACCTCGCTCGCGGGTGTTGAGAACCTGATGCTCCACTTCACGCCGTATTCGGAGGATTGGTCCAAGCTCCCGGTCATAGTCTCCGGAGAAGGCTCCTACGTTACCGACGCCAAGGGCAACACCTTTATAGACGGCCTTGCGGGGCTTTTCACCACGCAGGTTGGGCACGGCAGGACGGAGCTTGCGGACGCGGCCCACAAGCAGATGAAAGAGCTGGGCTTCTTCCCGAACTGGAGCTTCCAGCATCCGAGGAGCCTTGAGCTGGCGCACAAGATCTCGGAGATAGCGCCAGGTGACCTGAACTCGACCTTCTTCGTGTCTTCTGGTTCCGAGGCGGTGGAGACCGTCATCAAGCTCGCCAGGCAGTACCACAAGGTAAACGGAGAGCCGGGGCGGTACAAGATCATCTCAAGGGACGTGGCCTACCACGGCACGACGATGGGCGCGCTTTCCGTGACGGGCCTGCCCGGCTTCAAGGCACCCTTCGAGCCGTTGCCGTCGGGCTTCTTCCACGTCAAGAATACGCAGCAGGACCCCGAGGGCGCGGCGGATGCCATCGAGCAGATGATCGAAACCGAAGGCCCCGAGCTCGTCGCCGCCGTCATCTTGGAGCCCGTGCAGAACGCCGGGGGCTGCCTCGTTCCCCCTCCCGACTACTGGAGGAGGGTCAGAGAGATCTGCGACAAACACGGCGTCCTGCTGGTCTCCGACTCGGTCATCTGCGCCTTCGGCCGTCTGGGCGAATGGTTCGGCATCGAACGCTTCGACGTCGTCCCCGACATGAGCAGCTTCGCCAAGGGCATAACTAGCGGCTACCTGCCCATGGGAGGCGTCGTAGTGAACGACGAGATAGCCTCAACGCTCAAAGGCAACGCCCCCATGTTCATGCACGGCTCCACCTTCGGGGGGCACCCGGTCTCTAGCGCGGTGGCGTTGGAGAACATAGCGATCATGGAGCGGGAGGACCTGCTGGGCAACGTGCGCGATCTCGAAGGGCACTTCGGGGATGAGCTGAGGCGCATGGCCGCCGATCACCCCATCGTCAAAGAGGTACGTGGGATGGGCTTCTTCTGGGCCGTGGAGGTCAGGCCCGAGCGGGCCGACGGCACACCGCTGGGGGAGGGCGAGTACCAGAAGTACTTCAAGGGCGTTGTCTCGAGGAAGCTTTTGGAGGGAGGCTTGATCTGCCGCTTCGACGACAAGGACGACCCGGTGATCCAGTACTCCCCCGCCCTCATCTCTGACAGGGAGGTCTTGAGCCGGATCGCGGAGGTCACCGACTACGCCCTCACCGAATTGGAAAAGCAGCTCGGCTACAGGAGCTAGAGGGGTAGACGCTTGACCCGCACCGTAAGTTCGCGGAAGCACGCCGGCCCCGAAGCCAAGGACTACGGTTCTTTCAGTTTCTGGCTGGAGACGGCCGGGGAGGATCTCACGCCCAGGCCGTCGTTGCCGGGTCCCGCCGAGGCCGACGTGGCCATCCTGGGCGCGGGCTTCACGGGCCTCTGGACGGCCTACTATCTGCTCCGGCAGGACCCTTCCTTACACGTGGTAGTGCTGGAGTCCGAGATCGCCGGCTTCGGGGCATCCGGCCGCAACGGCGCCTGGTGCAACTCGGCCTTTCCCGTGACCCCCGGGGAGCTCGTGCGGCGCTTCGGCAAGGAGGCGACAAAGGCCCTCCTGCTGGAGATGAGGGGCGCGGTCGACGAGATAGGCAAGGTCGCCGAGACGGAGGGGATAGACGCCCAGTACTTCCGCGGCGGT
>DATDKB010000029.1:0-5511 GCA_036520255.1 Rubrobacter sp.
GGCGTACTTTATGGAACTCGAGACGGTCATGAACTACGTCACCAACTCTATAAACCCGGATGGAGTGAGAGCCCAGGAGGTCAAGGAGAACATAGAGGAAGACATCCAGGAAGAGCTAGCCCACGCCCAGCAGTTTGCGGCGCGCATCAAGGAACTTTACGGTGTGGTGCCTGGCTCGATGGAGTTCAAGGCCGTTCAGGACAAGCTTCAACCGCCTGAGAACCAGATCGACGTCGTACACGTCATAAAGGGCGTTATTGACGCCGAAGACGGCGCCATCGAGCACTACACGCGTATCGTCGAGGAGACCGAAGAGGTAGACCCCGTCACGCAGGATATGGTCATAGCGATTCTGCACGACGAGCAGGGTCACAGGCGCCTCTTCGAGGGCTTCCTGCGTGAGTACGAGGTCGAGGGAAGGGCCTAGTACGGGCAGTTCAGCCGGTCAGCACTTCAGCGTTTCAGTTTTTGTCCCTGCTGACCGCTGATATCCAACAAAGGGCTTGATCCTTGTGGTCGGGCCCTTTGTTGGTGCGGTGTTTGTGCGGGCATTCGACTGCGGTATACTTCGGCCCGTAACGCGATGGATGAACCTTACGCCAGACACCACCGACGAAAACCCCGCGGCCAGAGCGCCGGTGGGCACGCGTAGAAGTGCCGGAGCCCCTTTTATCTTGGTTTAACCTCTTTGTGGCCCTCGTTCTTGTGGGCCTGAATGCCTTCTTCGTCGCCGCCGAGTTCGCGCTGGTGCGCGTGCGCGAGTCGCGCATCGTGCAGCTGGAGCAAGAGGGTAGCGCGCGGGCCGCCGTCGTACGCGGGACCCTGCGCGACCTCGACTCCTATCTGTCCGTCTGCCAGGTCGGGATCACGGTCGCCTCCCTCGCGCTCGGTTGGGTCGGCGAGCCGGCCGTCTCGCACCTCATCGAGCCCCTGTTCGGGGCCGTCGGGATTACGAACGACCCTTTGGTCAGCTTTATCGCCGTCGTGCTCGGCTTCACGGTCATAACCTACGCCCACCTCGTCTTCGGTGAGCAGGCCCCCAAGTACTTCTCCATCCAGAAGGCCGAGAGGGTGGCGCTCTGGATCAGCCGTCCCCTTGGCCTGTTCAGGCTCCTGCTCAACCCCGTGGTCTGGGTGGTGAACGCCTCGACCAACTTTGTGCTGAGGCCCTGGGGCATCAGGCTCGGGGAGGAGATGGAGGCCCACTCAGAGGAAGAATTGAGGATCATGATCTCCTCCTCTACCGCCTCGGGCGTGCTCGACCCCGAGGAGCGCGACTACCTGAACAACGTCTTCGAATTCGGCGACAGGGTGGCACGCGAGATCATGGTCCCAAGGCCAGACATCGAGGCGATAGCGAGCGACGCCTCGCTCTCGGAGATGGCCGACGTCGCCGTCAACGGGCGCTACACGCGCTACCCCGTCTTCGAGGGAGACCTCGACCACGTCCTGGGCGCTGCCCACGTCAAGGACCTGTTCCGGGCCGCCCTTGAGGACCCGGGCGATTTCGACATCAAGTCCATCATCAGGGAGTGCCTGGTCGTCCCTGAGAACAAGCGCATCGAGCAGATCCTCAAGGAGTTTCAAACCCGAACGCTTCAGATGGCCATAGTCATAGACGAGTGGGGAAGCGTCGAGGGACTCATCACCATAGAGGACATCGTCGAGGAGATTGTGGGGGAGATACAGGACGAGTTCGACGAAGACGAGCCCGCCATCGAGGAGATAAGTCACGACCTCTTCGCCGTCGACGGCCGCATCCCGATAACGGACGTGAACGACCGTTTCGAACTAGACCTTCCCCACGAGGACTTCGATACCATAGGCGGCTACATCCTGGGCTTCCTCGGACGCCCCCCCGAGACCGGCGATACCATCGAGGCAGACGGCGTCACCATGCAGGTCAAGAGCGTTGACGGCCCCCGAGTTTCGATGCTCACGCTCCAGCGCAACGAGAGCTAGCCAGCGCGTTCCGGCCTCCACTTTTCAGCACGCCTGCTTCGCGCAGGCATGTCGGCCAGAGTGCCCGGGGCGCTCGCTGTCGGTCACTGCGAATTCGTCTAGGGATAGGCACGATTAAGCCGTCCCACATGTGTCGTTCCCGCGAAAGCGGGAACCCACGAGTGGCGCGAGACGTGGGCCCGCGTGCGGCGTCGCCATCCACCTGGGATCAGCTTTCTGGCTCGTCAGGTGCTTCGAGTGGGACTAGCTCGGCTCCGAGTTGGAAAACTTTGTTGAAGGTGTCGTTTTTGGCCCAGGGATCGGTTATGCGTCCTTCATCTACGGTGAAGAAGTGGACGTCGGTGTAGGTGGCGACCTTGCCGGTCGGCGGGACGGGACCGAACGGACCGTGCTGCGCGCCCGTGGCCGTCCTGGGACGTTGTCGAAGCCGGCCGGGAACAGTTAGTCTGCGAGATCTAGGTCCTGCCCGTTCCAGACGCGCTCGACGGGGCGCAGGATCAAGGCCTCGTTGGCTCCGATCATAGCTCTACTCTGCTTTCGTTCCGGATCAACGGCGAAGTCTAGTTGTATCCGTGGCCCACGGGCGTCACACCGGGGATGAGGCCGGTGGAGGCAGCAGCCATGACGAAGACCGCGATCACGCCGAGCACGATCGTCGCAGCCCCGAGCCGCCTCGCGCCGAGAAAGAAGCCCAGGATGCCCAGCGCCGCTCCCACAGCCCCCGCGGACACGTTTGCACTGGCCCCCAGGAGCGCGAAGAGGATGCCACCCGCGCCGAACAGGATACCCACGACGCAGGAGATCCTGCCGCCGAGCAGCTTGGCAACCCCCTGGCCTTTATCGACACCTTCGCTCATGTCTTCCCGCCTTCCTTTTCGGCTGATTCTGACTTGCGTTCGCGTGGCTTTTCTACTCGTGTGTGCGACGTTCGGAAGCGATAGAGAACACAAACTACTCAGATTGCCCGAAGTGTGCAGGCGGTATGCGCCGTGTTAGTGCACGTGGTTTCCGAACTCGTAGTCTATGCGGTTCGCCCACTCGTACTTGCCGAGGGCGAAGAACAGCGCCATGAGCGAGTACTCGAGGATCGCCCGCGCAACGCCGCGCTCCTTGTAGCGCCGGTCGGAGACGAACACCTTCTCTTCCACGATGCCGAAACGCCGGCCCCGCGAGAGGCGCCGTATGAGCTCTATGTCGTCGAACTTGAGCCCCGGATCGAACCCCCTGCTCTGCCGGAAGAGGTCGCCCCGAACGGCCACGCAGATGCCCGCGCCGGACGGTAGGATGTCCTGGAACGTTCTCGTGATGCGGTTGAAGGCCCAGTGGAACGCTTCCACCGTGGGCGTCGAGGCGTGCGGCACGTACAGGGGGCACGCGATGTCCAGGCGCCGGCGCCTCATGTCTCCGACGAAGCGTTCGAGGAACGTCTCCGGCAGCCGGGCGTCGGCGTCGAGGAAGACGACCGCGTCACCCCGGGTGCTACGACCACCCAGGTTCCGACCCATGACCACCGGACGCTGCCCATGCAGGACCACCACGCCGGCGAACCCTTGCGCCACGGCTACCGTGCCGTCGTGCGAGCCGGCGTCCACCACGATCACCTCCTGTGGCTTCCTCGTCTGACGTCCCAGGTCTCGTAGCAGATGCCCGAGATGTCGCTCCTCGTTGAGCGCCGGTACGACGACGCTCACGGTGACCGCGGTCGAACTAGTGCTCATGCCAACATCCCGCATCACAGGCGGTCTTGCTTGCCGCGCACGCGTCCCGCGTCGTCCCTTTCATCCGTACGAACACCCTCGGGACCAGTCTCGTAGGCGGCTGCCTCGCCGTCAGGGGAGCCGTCTCTGGAGCGCGCCCCGCCGTCTCCGGAACTCGCCTCCACGGGCAGCGACTTGTGGCGTGCCGATGCGCCCTCGTGGCGGTGGAGCTCGGCCTCGAAGCGGTCGCGCTCCTCCCCGCTCATCTCCTTCGGCGAGCGTCCCAGTGCCGTGGCGGCCGGTCTCTCGATGGCCAGGACGCCGCCGAGCAAGACGAAGCCGTAGATCACCTTGGCTACGACGTCGCTCACCGTGTACACGGCGTCGCTCCCACCGGTGGGTGTAAAGGCCAATCCCCTGCTCTTCCAGGAAGAAGTTTACGGGGTAGACGAGCCAGATCAACGCTAGAAACAGGGCCATGGAAACGAACCACCTACCCTCGACGGAGTGCAGCGCGCCGAGGTAGCGCTCCACGGGGTCGCCCGATTTCTGCATCTCGTCGCCTTGCCCGACCTTCTCGCTGGCCTTGTTCGCGAGGGGGCCGAATATCATGGCGTAGAGCACCAGGAACGCGAAGGAGCGACGACGAACCAGACTCACCAGACGCCGCGGCCCTCGTCCGAGAGCCCCGCGAAGAGGCCCGTGAGGATCATGTAGAGGTCCACGGCCATGAGGACGAGCACGAGCGGTAGCGAATCGCGGGCCCGGAGTACGGCAAGCAGCGCCAGCCCGAGCAAGAGGAGCGGCGTGGTGGCCCAGTCTATGAAGCGGGCGTAGGAAAAGTACGTGGTCTCGCCCAGCCTTTCTGAGCCCTGGCCGAAGGCGAGGGCGAGGTAGCTGGTCATGACCATGAGCACGACGAGTATCTCTGGGTCGCGAAGGCCCCGCGGCCCTTCGGCGTCGCGCGTAGGCCCATCGCCGAGAAGCCCACCACGCCGATGAGGAAGCACGCGGCCCCAACCCACGCCCACCACTCGGCGGCGTCCGGAACGTAGGGTCTCAGGTGGCCCTCGCGGCCGACGCCCTGCAACAGCAGAAGGGTTCCGTCTCTCATTCGTAGCGCTCCTGTTCTTTGCGCCTAGACAGCACGCGGGGAGGCTCGACTTGGGTCGGGCCGCCCACGGCGGCTCGTTTGCCGCGTACTCCTCAAGAAGAGGAGGGCTGCATCGGCTGCTTTGGGGTCGAGTACAGGCGCGGCTCCACCGGCGGGGCGAGCTCCTCCATCTCGGGGCCCATAGCCTCGGGCTCCGCCACGTACTCGAACTGGCCCTTGCCGTCCATCGAAGGCCCGCTGGCCCACCGGCCCTGGGCGCTCTGCTGGCCCTCGGAGAAGTTCTGGAACTTGTAGGCCACCTCGCTCATCTCAAGCTCTTGGGGGAAGTTGGAGGGCACCGGTGTGTCCTCGAGGCCCTCGGCCTTAAGCTCCTCTATGGCCGCCAGCCACTGGTTCTGGTGCATCGTGTCGCGGGCCAAGAGGAACGAGAACATGTCCCTTACGCCGGCGTCCTGGGTGAGCTGGTAAAGGCGGGCCACCTGCAGCCTGCCCTGACTCTCTGCGGTCACGTTGAAGCGCATGTCTGCCAAGAGGTTGCCGCTGGCGACGATGTAGCCTGCGTTCCAGGCGTTGCCCAGGGAATCGCGGGGCGAGGCGCCGCCCCCGGTGACTATGGCGTGCTGGGGGTTCATGGCCGCGTTGATGATCGCCTGCTGGGTGTCGCCCCCGCCGAGGACGCTGCCGACGACCCCGCCGTCGCCTCCGTTTTCGGCGGCCTTCTCTGCCTCCACCGGGGAG
>DATDKB010000030.1:0-4016 GCA_036520255.1 Rubrobacter sp.
GGCGAGGAGCAGCGCGGTGATGAGGTAGCCGCTTATGACGAAGAAGACCTCTACCCCGAGGAAGCCGCCGGGCATCCACCCGAGGTCGGCATGATAGAGGAGGACGGCCATGACGGCGATGGCTCGCAGGCCGTCGAGGCCGGGGCTGTAAGACAGCCGCACCTCGGGGGCGCCGGACGCCGCACCGGTGCGTCTGAGCCTTCCCTTACCGCCGTTCGCGGCCTCTGTTATCTGCGGTTGTCGTAACATACGTCCCTGATTTTCCCGCCCTCCAGGTTGGGGAAGATGATCCTAGCATAGTACCCAAACGCAATGCAGGGTCAACCGGGGAAAATAGTTACTTTAAAATAGGTACTATATATAGTGCACATTACGGGATCGTTACAGGACCTCGTTGCCGGGCTAGCTAACCTTCCCGCTCTTCCGGGCGCGGCTCGTGGCTCATGTCGGGGGCGCCGGTGAAACCGCTTCCGGAGATCTCCTCGGGCTCCTCGACGTGCAAGAGGGCCTGCCCCAGCGTGTCCTCGTCGACGGAGGGGGGGAGATCCAACCTCCTGGCGAGCGTGCCATGGAGCTCCTCATCGGACAGGGCGCTTACCTCGTTCTTGAGCCCTGCCATCTCCTTCTCACCGAAGCCTGGACCGAGGTCGTTGACCATCAGGGCGATGAGCTTCCGTTCTTTCGTCTCGCGGTTTGCCATTTTTGCCTCCTCGAAGGTTTTGGCGTCCGAGTCTACAACGGAAGCGGGGCTGGTGTTCAGGAGGACCCTGTTGGTCCGACGCCGGGAGCGGAGATATCCCGTCTCAACGCGTCGGCTTCGGTGTCGATGGTGGCGAGGACTTCTCCGGCGCGGGTCATGCGGGCGTGCTCGGAGCGGACGAAGCGGGTGTAAGGGGCTATGGCCTCACGCATCCCCTCGATGGAGCGGCCGAGCTCGACCTCGAACTGGCGCCTGACGACCTCGCCGAGGCGCTCGCGCAGGGCGTCCGTCTTCTCGCGGAACTCGTCGCGGGCCTTGCGGCGGCGGTTGGGGAGGATAAACAGTCCATAGCCGGCGACTATGGCTCCGGCGATGATACCCGTTACGTCCACGAAGCGGGTTGTGGCGATGGCGACGACCACGGCCCCAATACCGACGGCCCCGACCTCGAGTGCCGCGGTCTGGGTGACGGCTCCCTGCAGAGAGAGCGCCAACTTCTCCGACTCGCGCTCGCGGTCGTAGCGTTGCACCACGTCCTGGGCGTTCTTGCCGACGGACCTCAGCAATTGGCCGCGGTTGTACTCGAAGGAGTCGCCGACCTCCCCGATCAGGCGTTCGTCGTAGTCAGCCTGGCGGCGTCGGTTCACGTAATCGACGACCGTGCGCCACTGCTTGAGGTTCCTGTCGACCATCCAGTCGACTAGCTCGTCCACCCGCTCGTCCACGAGCTCCTCGGTGTCGGCGACTACCTCCCGCTTGAAGCGTTCGCTCACCTTCTCCTGGCGGAATAGCTCGAAGATGTTGGCGAAGCGTATGTTCTCCTCCAGCCACGCGTCGCCCCGCTCGTTCATCCTCAAGATGATGTTTTCGATCTCGGCCATCCGCGCCTCGAAGTCCCGACCCATGTCCTCCCGGTAAAGCCCGAGCTGCGACTCCACGTTCTCCGCGGTCTTGAAGTCCTCGTCGAGGAGATGCAGACGCTCCTCCACCGCGCCCCGGTAACGCCGGTTGAGCTCTTCGACGACCCCGAGTGGGCTCTCCATCTTGAGCCTGACCCTGCCCTCTTCGTCGAGCAGGTCCGTGATGTAATTTTCCAGCTCCGCGAAGCCGCTCGCCTTCATCAGGGCGTCGCGTTCCATGGAGTTCGTCGCGGCCTTGGCTTTCCTGGCCAGGAGCGCGGAGACGAAGAAGATCGGGGGCGTCAGGCCGAGCGCGGAGCGTATGCCGCCGTCAACGAAGGTGCGGACCTCTTCCCTTTTCCCTTCGTCAGCCAGGAGGTCGGCCTTGTTGATGACGAGCAGGATCTTCTTTCCCCAGTCGCGGATAAGCTCTAGGTAGCCGCGTTCGCTCTCGGTGAGCGGTCGCTCGGCGGAGGTGACGAACAGCACCAGGTCGCTCCTCGGAACGAAGCCCCTTGAGAGTTCCTCGTGGTGACGGATGATCGCGTTCGTTCCCGGCGTGTCGACGATGGAGATCTCACGCAAAAAGTCGTTGGGATACCCTCGCTCGACTACACCGTCTTTTCGCGACCGTTCTACGGGCTTATCGGCATGGCGCAAGACGGTGATGCGGTCCGTGGTCGGAGTTACGCCCTCTTCTGAAACTTCGGCCCCGAGCAGGGCGTTCACGAACGCGGACTTGCCCGAGTTGAACTCGCCGACGATCACGAGCAAAAACATCTCTTCGAGATCGGCGAGCGCCCGTCCGACGAGTTCCGCGTCCTCCTTCGGCGCGCCGAAATCCCCCAGGAAGGAGATCAGCCGTTCCAGTAGCCCGCGCTCCTTCTCTACCAGCGCCTCGCGCCGCTCGTCGAGTATTCGCACCCTTTAAGCCTTCCTCTGCATGCAAGCATTATAGACGCCAGTCGGTTTCGCGACGCTTCGCGCGCGAGTCGGCCGAGCTCGCACCGCGTTATGGTACGGCCACCGACGCGGTCCAACTCCTTGCTCGCATAGGTTGCCCCGTACCAGGGGACTTATGTAAGATGCGGCCTGGTCGCAGGTGGGAAGAAACCATGCCCCGGTAATCTTGTCGCGCTGAGGCTGGCTGCAGAAGGATCAAGGAGGTCCTGATGGAAGCAGAGAGACGCGTCGGGTCTCGCCTGGCGTTGGTAGCGGTGCCCACGCTGGTCGGGGCGACCAGCTCCGGGCAGCAAGCTTGCCACTCGAGGGATCGCGATGGGCCGGGCCGTCTTCCGGGAACGTGAATGCCAGGAAATCGGGGCGCACGATAAGGGGACGGAAGGGTTGGCGGAACCTCAACGACCGTCGCGTCGTGGTATCCGCGTTCGTGCTGCTCGTGCTCTTCTGGGCTTCGACTTTTCCTGTGGCGAAGGTGGGGCTGGAGCAGTCGCCGCCGATCCTTTTCGCGGGCCTCAGGTCGCTCATCGGTGGCCTGTCGATGTTGGCGGTGGCCCTGGTGTGGGGTGGAAGGCCCGGCCTGCGCGGCAACTTTGTGCCTTACGCGTCGCTCTCGATGCTCAACGTGGTGTTGTTCATAGGGCTGCAAAGCTTCGCAATAACGCTTTTGCCTTCGGGCACGGCCGCGGTCCTCATATACTTGCAACCCATCCTCACCGGGCTGCTGGCCTGGCTCGTGCTCGGCGAATCGCTCTCATGGATCAAGTTCGCGGGACTTCTGCTCGGGTTCTCGGGGATAGTCGCCGTAAGCGCCGGTGGTATTTCGGGGCAGATCGCCCCCCAAGGCGTGGCCTTCGCGTTCTTCTCGGCCCTGGCGTGGGCGCTCGGGACCGTGTACTTCAAGAGGGTACAGGATCGGGTCCCGATGCTCTGGGCGCTCGCGCTCTCGTTCCTTTCCGGAGGGCTAATACTATCCTCGCTGGGGCTCGTTGCCGAGTCTCCGGAGGACATCTCCGTCTCTGGGAGCCTGATCCTAAGCCTCCTGTACTCTGGGATCGTGGGGATCGCATTGGCTTGGATGCTCTGGCTTGGGCTGGTGCGGGCGGGGGAGGCGAGTCGGGTTTCGGCCTACGTGTTCTTCGTGCCTCTGGTTTCGGTTGCGATCGGTGCCATCTTCCTCGGCGAGCGCCTGAGCGTCTATCTCATTGTCGGGGGGGTCCTCGTGGTCTCCGGCATCTACCTGGTCAATCGCGCGCCGGGCAACGAGAAGACCACAAGTCGACCGGAATCGCCCGGATCGCGGCGCGTGTTGTGAGAAGACGAAAGGGGAGAAAATGAAGCAGACCGGCAAGAATGAAGGCGTCAGGCCCCCGGTGCCCCCTTTCGACGAGGAGACGGCTAGGCAGAAGGTGAAGGCTGCCCAAGACGCCTGGAACACCCGTGACCCCGAGAAGGTC
>DATDKB010000031.1:0-5340 GCA_036520255.1 Rubrobacter sp.
GAACGCCACGGGCATGTCCCATAGCGGCGGACGCGCCCTCATCGGAGTGTTTACCTCATCAGCTACATGAGAGCACATCTCACCGCTGGACCTTTATGCCATCTTGAGTGTAACCGGCTACAGGCGTCCGTCCAACTTTCCAAATAGTTCCTATGGTCACCCCCATCGGGGTCGGAGCTAAGAACTTGTCACTAGCGTACCATATAATTCCTGCTCTACTCCAGTTAGCGCATAGTGGTCATAAGTGTTATGGAGGACACATGCCCAAAGCGAAGCACGTCAAGCCCTGGCTAACCCTCTCGGTCGCTCTGGGCAACCTCATCCAGGTCGGCGGGCTGCTTGGCTCGGTCGCTCTGGCGTGGTACGCCGGTCGAAAGGGAGCGCGCGGCACGCGCTGGATGGTGGCAAGCCGACTCGTAGCGTACTTCTGCGAGCACGCCTTCTCCCACTGGCTCGTAGGGCGAGCCCTGGGCATCCGCTTCACCTACTACGGGCTCCACGGCACCAGCCACCCTCAGCACTACCCGCCGGGGGCGCGCTTCTTTTTCTCGCGTCTGCCCCTGCTGAGCGCACGCGCCGACCCCGCCTCCCTGGCCGGGGCAACGCCTACGGCCCGCGCGGCTATGTACGCGGCGGGCACAGTCGCGACCGTTGCGGCGAGCATCGCCATACCGGGGTAT
The DNA here is from genome assembly GCA_036520255.1 of Rubrobacter sp. Taxonomy (GTDB): domain Bacteria; phylum Actinomycetota; class Rubrobacteria; order Rubrobacterales; family Rubrobacteraceae; genus Rubrobacter_D. The sequence goes on from DATDKB010000031.1 coordinate 681, forward strand.
TGCTGGCTGCGCGGCGTTCGCGGGGCGCGGGGATTCTTTGCCGGGGCGAACCTGTGGAGCGTGCCGTTGCTGCTCAGTGAGTCGCTGCGTGAAGGCGGGGACCTGCGACGGGCGTTGCGTGAGCTCACAAGATAGCCCCGCCACGCCCGCCAGCGCACGGTTGCCCGGAGTGCCGGCTGTTTTCGGGTTAGGGCAGCAGGCCGGTCCGGCGGCTACAGTCACGTAGGCCGGAGGTACCGTCCGCGTCCTCGCTAATCCGAGAGGAGCCGCGAGAGGAGGCCGCGTGGCTTGGGCTCAGACGCCCCGATGAGCGCCGAAATGACCACCGTGGCGGCAAGCAGCACGAGCGATCCGTTGCCGGTGAAGCGCAAGAGCCGCACGGCGAGCGCCTGGCGGCGTACGGGGCGAGGGTTCGGTGCCCGAGCGCACGGGCGTGGCGCCTCCCCAGGAGACCGCTGCCGTGGTCGCCCCGAGGATGGCAGAGGCAAGCGCGTTGAAGGCCGGTCCTCCGAGCAGCACGTCTTTCGCGCGCGCCAGGGCAGGCGCCCGCAGCTCCGAGTCGTCCCTAACGCCCCCGAGCGCCAACCCAGCAGCGCCGACGAGAGCATCGCCGGGAGGTTCGCCGCCTGGAAGCGCGCCCAGGCCTCGTTGAGGACCCGCCCGCGCTCGCGCTGATCGCTAATGGCGCTCACCGATGGGTTGCGCGCCGACTCGGTGGCCTTCATGAAGAGGACGGTCGTGATGGCGAGGTTCGCGCCGGTCACGCCTATGTTCAGGTTCTCAGGTTCCCGAGCTGGTTCACCGAGCGCAAGAGCCCCGCGGTCTTCTCGGGCGTCGTGACGGCGCGTGGTCCCCGACTCGATCGGCACGGCGCCGTCAGGAGCCTGGCCCGTGAGTGCGCGACCCTGGACCACGCTGGCCAACCCCGTCAACGCCCCCACGGCGAACAAGACGTGCTTGGCGAGGACGAGGTTGCGCGTCTGCTGGCCTATCTCCTTACCCGAGAGCCCCAGCCTACCCGGGAACCACGTGGCGGTAGCCGTGGCGAAGGAGGCCACGTTGATGACGTTGTAGCGGTTCCAGGCGGTGTTGAGGATCTTGCCGAGCGCCTCGTCTTCGTGGAGCGCCTGCGCGAACGCCCGGATAAGGTCATAGCAATCGGTGAAAAGGCGCAGCGCACGCGGCCCTTAGGTGATGGATGGCGACTGACCGGCGTCGTCGATTATCGGCATTGCTACCCGGCTTTCCCAAACGTACTAAGAACGATAAAGAGTAGCAACCCATTCTGCAACATTCTGCAAGGTAGTTTAATCATGGCCTCAGCGAAGCCAGCAACTCATAGTGTGCACTCAAAGACACTGACGACACGTCTCGGACTCCGAATGAGCATACAGAGAACGTGCCAAGAATACTGCCCTACATCTCTACCTGCAGGCGAAGTGTGGCCAACACGGTCCGAACAATGACCTTCGGGGCTACAATCCGGCGCCGCCTGTTTCAGCGCGTTGCCTGAGGTCGCAGTATCGGCTTAGATAAGCCCATTCCCTTGCTGGTGGTTACCTGACGTTTCTGCGTGTTGCGCCCTGAGTGGTGTCAGCAGTGGTGTCAACTTCACCCTTGCGTCAGCAAGACACTGTTGTCCGCGTCCAGTTCGTTTCGGTTCAGTCAGGCAAGCGTTGCCTCATGCGTGGGTGGAATCGCTGTCGTGCTAACGACATTGATGGTGTATAGGGTAACTGAAACAACTACTCAGTCTCTCAATGAAGCGAGAGCCGGGTAGCTGAACCTCGCTGGCAGGTGCTGATGCTACTCTCGCTTGCCGAGATGCTCGAGTGCGCGAGCCACCCCCCTCTCGTTTCCCAATTCCTGGTATAGGCCTAACGCCTCTTCGTACGAGGCGTTGGCCCGTTCTTCTTCGCCCCGCTCGCGCGCCACGTCCCCAAGGTTGATCAACGCCAGTGCCATCCCCGACCTGTCGCTCAGCTCCCTGTAGATCGAGAAGCTCTCCTCTCCGAGGGCGAGCGCGCGCTCCATCTCCCCACGCCCGAGCGCTGCGACCGCCAAGTTGGCCAAGGCGAAAGTGCTGCCCACCCGTGGCCGATCTCCCGAAAAAGGGCGAGGCTCTCCTCGTGGCGGATGATCGCCTTTTCCGGGTTGCCCTGGCGGCGCTGGACGCGCCCCAATGTGCCGAGCGCTATGGCGGCTACCCTGGAATCGCCCAGCCGGCGGCCTAAGGCCAAGCCTTCCTCGCTCAGCTCCACGGCGCGTGCGTTATTCCCCTGCGCCCTCGCAACCTGCCCGAGCTCAGCGAGCACGGCGGCGACGCCGGTATCGTCGCCGAGCCCGCGGCAGAGGGCAAGGGCCTCTTCAAACAGCCCGACTGCCTGCGGGAGGTCGCCCAGCCCAAAGGCCAACTGCCCGTTGAGTGGGTATCCGGGCGGCGTCCCTTCTCGCGAGGCCCCCACCTCAGGGTAGGAGAAGGGTAAAGTGCCTGCTCGCCGAAGAAGCGCCTGATCCGTGCGCCGGAGGGTTCTCTCAGCAGTATCATGCTCCTCCTACCTGGCTGCTCGCTAGCGGAATGGGCGTACGGTAGCTCATGAGCGCGCCGTTACTCTCCGCTATCGATCGAGCAGAAGCGGTCGAACACGGTGCCACCCGGCTCCACGGCTTCGAGGGAGAGACGCCCGCTGTCCACGCGTCCTAGCACCGCATGGTGGGCGGACCTGGCGCAGGCCGTCAGTCGACCCTTGCCCGCCGGATAGAGCTTCCTTCCTCCTCCCCCACTCACGACGTAGGTCACCCCCTTTAGCGGTATGGTGCGTTCGTAGACGTGGTCGTGGCCCGCGAAGACGAGGTCCACATTGTGCCTCGCGAAGATCGGCTCGAGGTCCTGCCTCACTCTCTTATCGCCGCCGTGCCTGGAGGAGCCGTAGGGGGATCTGTGCAAGAATGCCACCTTCCAGCGTTTGCCCGTGGCTGCCAGGTCACGCTCCAGGAACGCCTTCTGCAGCTCCGCTCTTGCGCCCCTGTCCGCATGGTACAGTTCGCTGTCGAGGGCGACGAAGTGGGCATCTCCCCAGTCGAAGGAGTAGTAGCGCTTGGTGCTGCCCGGGCTGCCGAGGGGTGGGTGGAAATTCTCGAAGAAGGCGGCACCGTAGCCTGTGCGCACGTCGTGGTTGCCGAGGACAGGAAACACCGGCACCTCCTTGATAATGTTCTCGTAGGGCGCGAAGAAGCGCAGGTCGTAGTGCCGCTCCTCCCCGGCCGGGTAGACAACGTCCCCGGTGTGCAGGATCAGATCCGGCTCGAGGCGTCCCAGAAGCCCCGCCACCTTCAGCTGTCCCTTCCCGCCGCTGCCGCTGTCACCGACCACGGCGAAGGAGAAGCTGGAGCCCTCGCCCGAGGGGGCAGTTCGGAAGCTGCCCGTCAGCCATGACGCGCCGGAGCCTTCCACGCGGTAGTGGTAGGTCGAGCCGGGATCCAGACCCACGATCGTTACGGCGTGGCGATTGTCGATCGTTGCGTCGACTTGCTCACGCCCGAGTCCCGGCGTCTTTCCGTACCTCACCACCCCCGCGGCGGGTTCTTCGCCCACCCAGCAGATAACTGCCGAGGTCGCCGTGACGCCCTGCACGTACGGCTCGCGCCGAGACGGTCCTGGTGCGGCGGCGTTGAGCAAGGAACGTCCGGCCCGAAGCACAGTCCTCAACCGCTCCTTTACGAAGTCGCCGTTAGTCATCCCCAAAGATGCTACCTCGGAGTCAAGAGGAACCCACGCAAGCGATCGATTAGCAGGCGGGCGATGCGGGCGATACTTTGCAGAGTTCCCGCACGACCATGCGAGCTGATCTAAGAATATGCTCCTCAGCGGATGGGGCTCGCCGGTACAGAACCACATTGTTAAATGCCACCTTGAAGATCCTTTACGCGGCGAGGATCATCCGGCGAGGGAGAAGGTCCGCTGGGAACTATAGTGTCCTTGAATTGGCTCTTGCACGTGTGATGGATAGTACCGATCCTTTCCTCCGCCCTAAGGGAGGGGGTTGCGGCGCAAACAATCGACTGTACGGACCATCAAGTCGTGCGTCACGCCAGGCCGCGGGTTCGCAACACGCCCTAGCGGATACGTCTTAACTCGAACCGATGGGGCGGCTCCCCGATGCTCTCCTGGGCGGCAACCAGACGCATCTCTCTAGAGCCCGTCCTGCGCGTCTCTGCCAGCACGGAGTAGACGGCCTCGGCCGTCATCGAGAGTGCCTCGGCCAAGGCAGCGCCCCGCAGCAGGTGCGCCAGGAACAGCGCCGCCGCCGTCGTGTCCCCGGCGCCGTTGACCTCAAGCGCCAACATCGGCGTCTGGACCAGCCACGCCCCCTCCCCCGAGACGGCCAGCATCTCGATGGTGTCTACGGCCGCATCTCTGCGCCTCAGGCTCGTCGTCAGCACGGTCTTAGGACCTATCCTCCTGGCCTCGTCGGCAGCCACAAGCGCGCCGTCTAGATCCCTAACCTCCATGCCCGTCAGGAACTCAAGCTCGAACTGGTTTGGCGTTATGACGTCCGCCGCCGGCATCGCGACCCCCTTGATCAATTCCGGTATCCCAGGTCTCACGAAGAATCCCCGCCCGGCGTCACCCATCACGGGGTCGCAGCAGTAGACGGCC
>DATDKB010000032.1:0-3862 GCA_036520255.1 Rubrobacter sp.
CCAGAGTCGCCGCTACCGGTGGAAAGGATGGGACCTCGCGTACTCCGTCGCCGGGGAGGGCGAGCCCTTGCTCCTGGTACACGGTGTCTACGCCGGGGCTTCTTCGTTCGAGTTTCGTAAGAACTTCCGGGAGCTATCGAAGAGCTTCAGGGTATACGCCCTTGATCTCCTGGGGTGTGGTCTGTCGGAGAGGCCCGAGCGGCGTTACGGGCCGGAGGACGTGGCGTCGCAGGTCGAGGACTTCGCGCGGGAGGAGATCGGAGGCCAGGCACACCTCATCGCCAGCTCGCTCTCGGCGGCGCTAGTCGTGCCCGCCGCCGTGCGCAGCCCGCGGCTCTTCAAGAAGCTCGTCCTCATCTGCCCGACCGGCTACGGCACCCTCGACCGCCCGTCGGGGCGGCTCGGAGACGTGATCTACGGCCTCTTCCGCGCTCCCGTTCTCGGGAACACGCTCTACCACGCCATCGTCTCCCGGTGGGGCCTCCGCTACTTTCTCAAGGGCATGACGTACAACGACCCGGACTTCGTGACCGGGGAGCTGGTCGAGGATTACTATCGTACAAGCCATCAGCCGGGAGCGAGGTACTTCGTCGCCGCCTTCGTCGCGGGCAAGCTCAACCTCGGGGTCGCCGACCTCTGGCCGAGGGTGCCGCACCGGACCCTGATCTGCTGGGGACTCGAAGCGAAGACGGGCCCCGTAGGGCAGGCGCAGCGCTTCGTGGGACAGAACCCCCGTTCCGAGCCCCGACTCTTCAAGAACGCCGCCCTGCTGCCACACGACGAGCGCTCAGAGGCCTTCAACGAAGAGGTAAAAAAGTTCCTGGCGTAATAAGCTGATCAGCCCTTTGTTATTGCTGGGAGCTGATGCCTGTAGCCTGGGGCGTCACGAATTAGCTGCGGCGGTGGGGCTGGAACGCCTCTTCCGCAAAAAGGCGGAGAATCCTTCGACCACGAGCGAGAGGCCCAGCCACGCCCATCCGACGCCGAACAGGATCCACAACACGGTGCCGAAAGTGCCGAAGTCCCGCGAGAAAGAGACAAGGCCGCACAACGATCCGAGGACGAAGGGCAGGAGGCCCCAGGAAGGCAGAGCGCCGTCGCGGGGGGAGGTGACGGCGAAGAGGATGGACCCGACGGCGAGGACGATCAGGCCGATCCGGAACGTGTTGTATGCCGGCGCGGTCACGATGAAGATGTCGTCGATCCCGAGCCAGTAAAGGCCGATGTCGCCGGCCATGACCAGGATGAGCCCAACGGCGGCCACCAGACAGCCGATCTTCTCCAGGAGGCCAGAACGTTCCCGCTGCCTTAGCTGGAGACCGATCAGGCCTAGCAGGAGGAGCAAAGGGGCGGGCCAGAATATCTTCCAGAGCACGTTGGGGGTGTGGAAGGCGAAGTTGGAGATATAAACGCCCGTCGGGGCGAGCGCCCACAGCGCGCCGCCCGGAACGCACAGTATACCGCTCCACTTCAGAAGGAATGACAACAACCTACGCAATACTTCCCCTCCTTCGCCGGCACGTTAGCAAGCCCACGATTAGTAGTGGGGCAGGGGACCGCCGGCGTCCTTGATGATGTACTCGTTGAACATCTTCTTCACTACGGCGGCGTTCGACGGGGCGATGTTCTTGTCCATCTTCGGGTCCTTGTCTAGGTCGAAGAGGTAGGGGTTGGAGCCGTCGTAGAGGCAGAACATCGCGTGCTGCTCGTCTCGGGTCCAGACGTGGTCGTGGTAGCCGGCGGTGAAGTGCGGCCTCGGGTCTGGCTCCTTCCCGTCTAGCACCACCGAGAGGTCCTGACCCTCCATCTGCGGGTGCCTTTGGACGCCCATAGAGCCGAGGATCGTCGGCGCGACGTCGTGTGTCGAGGCGTAGTGATTGCTCCTCTTGCCCGCGCCCTTACCCCCTGGGTGCCTGACGAAGAAGATGGTGTCTATAAGCTCGGGATAGAGCGCGCTCGCGACCTTGCCGGCGTAGCCGTGCTCCCCGAAGGCGTGGCCGTGGTCGGAGAGCAGTATAAGCATGGTGTTGTCCAGGATCCCGAGGTCGTGCGCCTTATCCAGGAAATGCCCGAGCCAGTGGTCGGCCATCGTCACCTCGGCCGAGTAACGCGCGTGCATGCGCTTGAGCTGGGCCTCCGTCAACCAGTCGGACGGGCCGCTACTCGACGTAACGGGCTCGGGGCCCTCGAAGCCGTCGCTGTAGAGGTCGATGTACTTCTGCGGCGGGTCCCAGGGCTCGTGCGGGTCGTAGTTGTCGACGAGCATAAAGAAGGGCTGGGCCTCCTTCGCCATCTCCAGGTACTCGGCGGCCTTCGTGAACACCTGCGGGGCGAACCAGTCCTCCTCACGCTGGCGGCCGATGGTGTTCGCCCAGTACTGGCGCATGATCTCCTCGGAGTGCGCGGCGCTCGGGCCCCCGACCAAGGTATTTTTCATCTTCTTCTCCGAGGCTGGCGACGGTGGCCTGAAGAAGTCCCTCTCCTGGCCCCGGATAAAGTCGAAGGCGTGGAAGCCGCGGTGCATGTCGTAGAAGGGCCTGAACTGGTGCAGCGTGTCCGTGACCATCAGGTTGTAGAAGCCCTCCCCGAGCAGGATCTCGGCGAGCGTCGCCTGCCCTCGCGGGATGGGCTGCCAGCCCCAGAGGTTGACATCCTCTTCGTACCATTTCTGCCAGTCTCTGAAGGGAAAGGTCCTTATACCCGTGTGGATCGCGCGGCGCGCCAGGATGGTCGGCAGCGACTCGGGGTGCGAGCGGTCGAAGCGTAGGCTTTCCTTGGCAAGGGCGTCGAGGTTGGGGGTCTTTATCCAGTCGTTTCCGTAGACGCCCAGGTGGTCCCTTCTGAGGCTGTCTATGATCACCAGTATTACGTTCATTCTCGATCCCCCGCTCGGAAGGTACTCGTCGGATACGTGCGTAAGGTTGTTGACAAGTGGGCTACACCCGGACGCGCCAAGCATGGTAGCGCCCGCCGCGCCGGCACCGGCAACCTTGAGAAAGTCCCTGCGCGTGAGGGTACGACCCTTCACCTCTCGTCTCCGGGCTCACACTGGCAAGCAAGGACAGCGGGCCAGGAGAGGCCCGCGCGCTCGGCGCGACCCCGCCGCACAAACTGAGTTTTCTCATCCATCTACAAGGGCCTTCCTCATCGCGTCGAATTAGCCGCCGGAGATTGTAGCGAACAGCGCCTCCATCCGCAGGATTCTACTACGTCGCTCCCCAAACTCGCACCGGGCCGGAGCTTGGTCTAATGTATGCGCGGCAAACGACCTAAGGATGGGTATGAACTCACGCACAGAGAATTTGGAAACCAACATCTTTCGGCGATGCTCGTGAACTGGCTGATCACGGGTGGCTGCGGCTTTATCGGGACGGCCCTGATCCGAACCCTCATGCAAGAGGGCGGCCACGGGGTCAGGGTGGTGGACAACCTGGCCGTAGGGACCAGAGAAGATTTGGCCGCCGCTAGCGACTTCGTTGAGGTCTCGCCGGAGGTACCAGGTCCCATATCTTCGGATGAGCAGGTCGAACTCGTCGTCGGCGACATAAAGGACGGAGATCTCGCGCTGCGCGCCGCTGAGAGCGCTGAAGTGATCGTGCACTTCGCGGCCAATACGGGGGTGATGCCCTCCGTAGAAGACCCCCGGGCCGACTGCATGAGCAACGTGGTCGGTACGCTCAACTACCTGGAAGCCGCCCGCCACAACGGGGTGGGGCGTTTCGTCTTCGCCTCCAGCGGGGGGACGGTGATAGGGGAGGCGGAGCCGCCGATACACGAGGAGATGGTCGCCCACCCGGTGGCCCCGTACGGGGCGAGCAAGCTCGCGGGCGAGGGCTACTGCTCGGCGTACTTTCAGACCTTC
>DATDKB010000033.1:0-2297 GCA_036520255.1 Rubrobacter sp.
CTGGCGAGGGCGCTTCTTCAAGCACCTTCTGCCTACGGCGCTGCATGGAGCACTCCCGCTCGTAGAGGTGGATGACGTTGCCCTCGTGATCCGCCATCACCTGCACCTCGACGTGGTGCGGCCCGGTCAGGAACTTCTCCAGGTAAAGGGAGCCATCCCCGAACGCCGACTCGGCTTCCCGCTTCGCGACCTGAACGGACTTGCGAAGCTCCTCCTCATTTTCAGCCACCCGGATGCCGCGTCCGCCGCCCCCGGCCGCCGCCTTTACCATGACCGGATAGCCGATCTCCTCCGCCGTCTCGATCGCCTCGTCCACCGAAGCGGACTCCTCCGAGCCGGGCACCACAGGCACGTCGGCCTCTTCCGCCAGCCGCCGCGCCGCTGATTTGTTGCCCAACTTCTCGATAGCCTCGGCCGAAGGTCCGACGAAGACCAGCCCCGCATCGCGGCATGCCGCCGCGAAATCGGCGTTCTCGGCCAGGAAACCGTAGCCGGGATGGACCGCATCCGCGCCGGTCTCTTTTGCGGCCTCGATGATAGCCTCCATGTCGAGGTAGCTCTTGCCCGCCGGGGGCGGCCCGATGTTGACGGCCACGTCGGCGTGACGCACGTGCAGAGCCTCCTCGTCCGCGTCGGAGTAGACGGCGACGGAGGTTACCCCCAACTCCCGGCACGCCCGGACGACGCGCAGTGCGATCTCACCGCGATTTGCGACCAGTACCTTGTTCAACATCAGCGCTCAGACCTCCATCCGAATCCCACGACTGCGGAGCATCATCGTACCCTCGTCAGGCCCGCCACGCACTTCGTCAGGCCCGCGCGGGGGCTATGGCGGGCGCCGCGGCGGTCGCCACCAGCGCCGAGAGCGCGACTTTAACCAGATCCAGGGGGACGAAAGGAACGACGCCCTGGGCCAGGGCCACGGAGAGGGGCAGACCGGACTGTACGGCCAGCCACGTGGCCCCGATGGCGTAGATAACGGCGAGGGCGCCTGTCCCCGCGGCAATGCTCCTCAGCAGTGCCTGGCGGCGCGGGGCGTTTCTCGCGGCGTAGGCGGCGAGGCCAGCGACGGCGGCAGCCAGGGGATAGGAGATCAGGTAGCCTCCCGTTGGACCCAAAACGATGCCGAGCCCCCCCGTGAAGGCGGCGAAGACTGGTACACCCACAGCCCCGATGAGCACGTAGATCGCCTGGGCCAGGGCCCCATAACGGGGACCGAGCAGTAGACCCGAGAGGATGACGGCGAGAACCTGCATGGTGAAGGGGACCGGAGAGAAGGGAAGGGGGATCGTGATCTGGGCCGCCACCGCCGTGACCGCGGCCATCAGCGCCGTGCGGGACATCATCGCAACGTTCAAGTCTTTCTCCTCTCAGAGCTCCTGCACGTCTACGGCTACAAAGATACATTGACCGGGCTTTTCGGCGCTAGTAGTATCTCAGCATCGATCCAGGGAAGGTGGGGGTGATTAATGGGCCGCAGCGTCGACACCGAACTGCCCGAGGCGCGCTACAGCTACGGCGGGGACGAGTACGTCTTCGTCGAGCTGGCCGAGGCGATGAGCCTTAAGGTAAATTTCCGGGCGATGGCGATCACCAACAAGCTCAGGGAGGAAGGCATCCCCGGCGTTACGGACATCTGCCCGTCCAACGCCTCTTACATGGTCCGCGTAGATCCGGACGAACTGCATCCGGACGACTTGATCTCACGTCTCAAGGAGATAGACGAGGAGGTTGGCGACGCCGAGGGCTTCGAGCTAGAGACCCGCGTCGTGGACGTGCCGGTGATGATGGAGGACCCTTGGACCCACGAAACCCTGATGCGCTTCCGGGATAGGCACCAGGACCCGGACGTCACCGACCTCGAGTACTCCGCCCGCGTCAACGGCTACGATTCCAAGGACGATTTTATCGCGGCCCTCCTTGGCTCCCCGTGGCTGGTAACCATGATCGGGTTCGTGCCGGGCCTTCCCTGGTGCTACCAGCTCGTCCCCCCGGAGGAGCAGGTCGAGGTCCCCAAATACGTAAGGCCCCGCACCTTCACCCCGGAGCGGGCCTTCGGTTTCGGGGGCGGCTTCGCGGTCGTCTACTCCGTGCAGGGCGCCGGCGGCTACCAGCTCTACGGTCTCGCGCCCGCCCCGGTCCTCGACATCGAGCAGAAGCTTAAGGACTTTCAGGACTCCATGGTCTTCCCGAAGCCCGGCGACATCTTCAACTACAGGGGCGTGGACCGGGAGGAGTTCGACCGGATACGGTCCGAGGTCGAGAACGGGACGTTCGAGTATCGCAAGAGAGAGTTC
>DATDKB010000034.1:0-3498 GCA_036520255.1 Rubrobacter sp.
TCCTCGGCGAACCACCCGACGCCGATCCCGAGTACGAAGCGACCTCCGCTCAAGGCGTCCAGGGTCGCGGTTGTCTTCGCAAGTTCCAAGACGTTGCGCTGTGGCAGGATAAGGACCGAGGTACCGATCCTGCACCTGGAGGTGGTGGCGGCCAGGAAAGAAGCGGCTGTAAGGCATTCGTACCTGGGCAGATCCATAGGCCAAGGGATAGCGCCGTCTGGGGAGAACGGGTAGGGTGAGCGCCCACCCTCGACCATCAGGAGGTGATCGTTGACCCAGAGGCTGTCCGCCCCGGCGTCTTCTGCCAGCCGCCCCATGTTGGTAAGGCCTATCTCGTGGGCCTTGGCGCTATCATTGGGGATCTTCACACCGATCTTCATAGTTGCCTCACGTGTTGGCTGCCCGCCGACTACTTGCGCTGACCGAGATGCCCATTCTACTCCTCTCATGGTTGGCGGGACTCCAATATTCGAGGGCAGAGTGTCGCCTGCCAAGGCCTTCTCATGGAAGTTCGCATCCAGGAATCCGCATACGTTCCCCCGAGTACAGGGGGACGCAATAGGCGCGAGGATTGCCTAGTTGCCTAGACTAGAGCCTCCGTAGGTTCGGGTAGGGTGATCTAGCGGCGACGTTCGCGGCGGATTTTCCTGCCAGCTTGACTCCGACTATACGCCGGGCATTTCATGACGAGGTTTGCCCCGGTGTGTCCCCCGTCCCGCCATCAGCACCACCATCGAGCACCTGGTGGAACTCGATCACCCGGCCATCGGGGTCGGCGCAGAAGAGCTGATGCCAGCCCTTGATCGCCCACTCGCCCATGTCGCTGTAGGGGATGCCCTCGGCGTCGAGGCGCTCCCGCACCGCCGCGATGTCGTCCACGCGAAAGGCGAGGTGTCCGGAGCCGAGCGGGTTTACCGGCAGCCCGTGACGCGCGGCGAAGCCGGGGTCTGCGGGGATTAAGTGGTACTGGTAGCCCCAGCGGTCCTGCAACGTCGCGATCGCGGCGCCGTAGGAGTCCTGGTCGCGCGGCAGCTCGACGGGGGTCAGCCCCAGCAGGTTGCGGTAGAAGTCGGCCGTGCGGGCGACGTCGCCGCCCACCGCCAGGTTGAGGTGGTGCGGTCGTGGGGAATTGTCTCTCATTCTGCCTCCTCCGGCTCGAAGATCATCTCTGGTTCGGAGGTGACCCCGGCGGCGCCGAAGCCGCCGTCGAGCTCCTTTCCGCCCCGCACCGAGGTTGACGATGTGCGGCAGCATATTACAGCGGTGGGGTGGCGGCAAGATATGGTGGGAGGCACCTGTTGTCGGGACGTCGGCCCAGATCGAGAAGAGGGCTTGCGCAGCAAGGAAATCGGCCTTGAGATACCATGGTGCCGGAGTGGCTTAGGGAAATGAGGGTGTAGTTCATGAGTAGCGAACGGATCGTAGCGACGTACCTGATCGAGACCCCGCATCCTGTGGAGCATGCTGCAGAAGTTGTTGCGGGTGAACAGTCCTCCGGCACCTTCGTCGAGCTCCCGGGTGAGACGGATACCCTGCAGCAGCGTCACGGTGCGCGAATAGAGCGCATAGAAGAACTGGAAACGGTGAACTTGCCGAGCTTGCCCGGCGTCCGCTACACCCCTGCCCCGGGCGAGAAGGTGCGCTACCGGCGCGCCGAGGTTGAGATCTCCATCCCCCTGGAGAACGTCGGCAGCAGCCTGCCCGCCCTGCTCGCGACGGTGGCGGGGAACATCTACGAGGTGGCCGAGGTCTCCGCGTTGCGGCTGCTCGACCTGGAATTGCCGCGAGCGTTTGGGGAAGCTTACTCGGGACCGCAGTTCGGAATCGAGGGGACGAAGGAGCTCTCGGGAGTGCCCGCCGACCGTCCCGTCATCGGGACCATAGTCAAGCCGAGCGTAGGACTAACTCCGGAGCAAACCGCCGAGCTAGCGCGTGATTTGGCCGAGGTTGGCATCGACTTCATCAAGGATGACGAGCTAATCGCCAACCCGCCCTACTCGCCGCTGGAGCGTAGAGTCGAGGAGGTAATGCGGGTAGTCAACGAGGTAGCCGAGAGAACAGGAAGAAAGTTGATGTACGCCTTCAACATCACCGACGATCTGGAGGCGATGCTCCGTCACCACGACACCGTGTTGCGCGCCGGCGGTACCTGCGTGATGGTGGGCATCAACAACGTGGGACTAGCAGCGTTTTCGTACCTGCGAGAGCGTTGCCAGCTGCCGATCCACGCGCACCGCAACGGCTGGGGCGCGCTCGCCCGTTACCCTTATTTAGGTGTGGAGTTCAGGGCCTACCAGAAGATCTGGCGGCTCGCGGGGGCGGACCAGCTCCACGTCAACGGCATCCAGAACAAGTTCTGGGAGTCCGACGACTCCGTGGTGGAGTCCATAAAATCTTGCCTGGAGCCGATGTTCGATCACAGGACGATCATGCCGGTCATCTCGTCTGGTCAGTGGGGCGGGCAGGCTCCGGAAACGTACCGTCGGACTAAAAGTGTGGACCTGATGTACCTTGCCGGTGGCGGTATCGTGGCCCATCCTGGAGGACCGGCGGCCGGTGTGACGGCCATCATGCAGGCCTGGGATGCCGCAAGGAACGGTATCCCTCTCGAAGAGCACGCTCGCGAGCACCCGGAGCTGCAGGCAGCGATGGAGAAGTTTGGCTCACTGACCCCCTCGCGATAGAAGGGGATCTAGATTAGCGACGTGAATCAACTTCTCCTGGCCTTCTACGGCGACGACTTCACCGGGTCCAACGACGCGATGGAGTCCCTCGCCCGCCTGGGGATTCGTACGATCCTGTTTGTCGAGCCGCCCGGCCCGGAGCAGCTCCGGCGCTTCGAGGGCATCCAAGTAGTCGGGGTTGCTGGGGTGAGCAGATCCCTGCCGACGGCGGAGATGGACGCGGAACTGCTGCCCGTCTTCAAGCGATTCCGGGAGCTGAACGCGCCGGTCTTCCACTACAAAGTCTGCTCGACCTTCGATTCTTCGCCGGAGATCGGCAGCATTGGTCATGCCATAGACCTCGGGCAGGAGACTTTCGCTTCTCCTTTCGTCCCTCTCTTGGTGGGCGTGCCGGAGCTGTGGCGCTACTGCGTCTTCGGCAACCTGTTCGCCCGCTCCGGCCCGGAGAGCGACGTCTACCGGCTGGACCGGCACCCGACTATGCGTTATCACCCTACCACCCCCATGACCGAGAGCGACCTGAGATTGCACCTGTCGCGACAGACGACAAAGAAAATCGGGTTGTTCGACATCCTGCAGGTCGCGGCCCCCAAGGGCGAGGTGGAGGAGCGTTTTGCAGAGTTGCTGGGGTCCAGCCCCGAGATAGTGCTCTTCGACGTGCTCTACAAGGAGCAGCTGTCCATCATTGGGCGCTTGATCTGGGAACATGCCAACCAGGGAGACGCGCCGCTGTTCGTGGTGGGCTCTTCGGGGATGGGGTACGCCCTCACCGCCCACTGGGAGGCCATTGGGCTGCTGCCGGATTCTGAGCTCC
>DATDKB010000035.1:0-7995 GCA_036520255.1 Rubrobacter sp.
CGTAACGTGGCTGATCTCCCGCTCGACGTCTACGTCGAGGTCCCCGACGACTTCGGCGGGTTCATGAGACACTACGAGATCCCTGACCTCGTAAGGGTAGCCTCGCCCGTCTTCGTCAAGTTCGGCCTCAGGAACGCGCCCAACATCTACCCGAGCGGGACACACCTGGAGGCGACGGCGGTGGCGCTCGGCAGGGAGAGGGTCAGGCGGGCCAGGATCGGGCAGGAGATGCTCCAGCGCTACTACCCCGAGGCCAAGACCACCCCACCCGGCGCCACCTTCCCCGGCCTGCCGGTCGACGCAAGGGAGAAGGCATGAAGATCACACACGTAGACACGTTCGTCGTAGGCACAGAGTGGCGCAACCTGACCATCATCCGCGCCCATACGGACGAGGGATTGACGGGTCTCGGCGAGGCCAGGATGGTCAACCACACCGACGCGCTCGTCGGGTATCTGGCCGAGGCGGCCCCGAGGCACCTCGTCGGGCACGACCCTTTCAGGATAGAGGAGCTGGTCAAGAAGATGGGCCGCGACGACTTCTCGCGCGCCGGAGAAGTTATGAGCAGCGGTATAGCCATGTTCGAGACGGCCTGCTGGGACATCGTCGGCAAGGCACTGGGCCAGCCAGTCTACAACCTGCTCGGCGGTCCTGTGAGGGACAGGGTCAAAGCCTACGCCAACGGCTGGTATCGGGTCGCGCGCACGCCGGAGGAGTTCCACGAGGCGGCGAAGAAGGTCGTGGAGCGCGGGTACAAAGCCTTGAAGCTGGACCCGTTCGGCCCAGGACACTACGAGCTGGAGTACGAGGAGAAGATAAAGGCCGTCTCGCTCGTCGAGGCTGTTCGCGATGCTATAGGCCCTGGGGTCGAGATCCTGCTGGAGATGCACGGCCGCTTCTCGCCCGCTACAGCCATAGAGATGGCGAGAATGCTGGGGCCCTTCGGCCTGGGCTGGGTCGAGGAGCCCGTGCCCCCGGTCAACCTCAAGGCGCTCAAAAAGGCTTCTGACGGCATAGAGGCGACCGTTGCCACGGGAGAGCGCATCCATCAGCGTCTAGAGTACAGGGAGCTCTTCGAGCTACAGGCCGCCGACGTGATACAGCCTGACATCAGCCACATCGGCGGGCTCATGGAGACGAAGAAGCTCGCGGCGTGGGCCGACGCCTACTACGTGACCGTAGCCCCGCACAACGTGGGGGGTCAGATCAACACCGCAGCAGCTCTCCACCTGGCCGCCGCGACGACGAACTTCCGCATCCAGGAGTATTTCAACGACTTCGCCGACCCCTGGGTCCGTGAGACGGCCCCAGGCCTCCCCGAAGTGGTAGACGGGTACTTCGGGCTCCCACAAGGACCAGGCCTCGGCGTAGAGCTTGACGCAGAGGTTATAGAAGCCCACCCCAAGCAGGATGTCCACTTCAACCTCTTCTCGGAAGGCTGGGAGAGGCGCGAGGGCACCCGAACGGTGGCGAGCCAGTGAGCTACCTCTCGGGGAAGAAGGCGCTAATCACCGGCGCGGGCATAGGCATAGGCCAGGGTATCGCTGTCGAGCTAGCCCGCAGCGGCGCCGAGGTCGCCGTCCACTACGCCCACACCGAGCCGGAAGAGACCGTCGCGCAGATAGAGAGGCTGGGCGGCAAAGCAGCCACCGTACAGGGCGACCTGAGCAACATTGGAGAGTGCGAACGGACCGTTGACGCCGCGGCAGAAGCCCTTGGCGGGCTCGACACGCTCGTCAATAACGCCGGCGTCACCAAGACGCTAGATTTCCTCGACACCGATGAAGGGACCTACGACTCCGTCTTCGACCTTAACATGAAGGGATACTTCTTCCTGGCCAAAAGGGCCGTGCCATTGATGATGGAGAGGGGAGGCGGGAGCATCGTCAACGTAACCTCCGTCCACGGGTTCGCAGGCTTCCCCAACCACACGGCCTACGCCGCGACCAAAGGCGCCATCAACGCCTTCACCCGCCAGCTCGCGATAGAGCTGACAGACCGCAGGGTCCGCGTCAACGCCGTTGGCCCTGGCATCATAGAGGTCCCCCGCTACTTCGAGGACAATCCTGGCTACACCACCGAGTTCGGCGATACCCTGGTCCCCTGGGGCCGCGTGGGCCATCCCGAGGACGTGGCCCCCGTTGTGGCCTTCCTCGTCTCCGATGCGGCAGACTTCGTAACGGGGCAGGTCCTATACGTGGACGGCGGTACCACGGCCAGAATGGGCCTGTGGTGGAACCAGGGCGGCGACTCCGGGTAATGCGCGGCTGGCGCGCTTGACACGGATACATATTGGTATAACAATGTCCGGCAGGGGAAAGGTTGTTGGAAAGCTACAGACAGGGGTGACGGATGAGTGAGCGTGGATCCGGCGCAGCGGGGCTTGGGAACGACAGTCTAGGCCGCAGGCAGTTTCTCGCGGGGAGTGCTCTGGCTTCGGCTGGGCTCTTGCTAGCGGGGTGCAGGCGAGAGGCTGCGCAGCAGACCGGCGGCGGCGGTGGCGGGTCGGGCGGCAACTTCCCGGACACGCCGGAATGGAACTTCGTGTTCATCTGCCACGTTACTACGAACTCGTTCTTCGTACCGACGCAGTACGGCATCGAGGACGCGCAGGCTCTGCTCGGGACTACATCACAATGGACGGGTTCAGAGAAATCGGTCGTCTCGGAAATGATCGACGCGATGAACACCGCTATCTCGGGCAACGCCAACGGCATTGGCGTCTGTGTCGTTGACCCCGTGGCATTCAACAAGCCGATCCAGAAGGCCTTGGACAATGGTATCCCGGTGATCGCTTTCAACGCCAACGGCAAGGGACCGGGGACCAACCCTGCGCTGGCTTACGTGGGGCAGGATCTCTTCCAGTCTGGCGTGGAGATGGGCAAGCGGATCGTCAGTCTCGTCGATGAGGGGCTTGTGGCGCTCTTTATAGCGACGCCTGGCCAGCTCAACATCCAGCCGAGAATCGACGGCGCGAAGCAGGCCATAGAGGACTCGGGGGCGAACATCGAGATCCAGCAGGTCACCACGGGCGCGGAGATAACGGAGGAGAGGTCCAGGATCGAGGCGTGGTACAACGGTCACAAGGACGTGGCAGGGATGTTCGCCGTTGACGCGGGGAGCACCCAGGGCGTCGCCCAGACGATGGAGCAGTTCGGCCTGCACGACGAGGGCGTCAAGGCCGGCGGCTATGACCTACTGCCGGAGACCCTCAAGCTCATGAAGGCCGGGCACATAGACTTCACCATCGACCAGCAACCCTATTTGCAGGGCTTCTTTCCCGTCATGCAGCTCTACCTTTACAACATCTCAGGCGGCGTAACGGGGCCTGCGGAGACAAACACGGGCCTCATCTTCGTTACACCAGAGACGGTGGACCGCTACCTCCAGACCGAGTCGCGCTTCGAGGGCGACTCCGAAGTGCAGAAGATCGTGAAGGCACCTTCTTAGGTCGCGTCCATCGCGAAGAGCGGGAGGAGGGAACTTGAGCGAGACTACCGGCGAGAGCACCGCGCGGGAAGCATCGGGCACAGATACACAAGAACGCGGTTTCGTCGGCCGGCTGTTGGGCGGCCTCGTCAGGGTGCGGGAGGTGAGCATCCTCATCGTCCTCGTAGGGTTGGCGCTCTACTTCCAGGCGGCCAACGGCGCGTTCCTCTCGCAGCAGAACATCCTCTCGCTCGCCCAGTACGCCGTGCCCTACGTGGTTATCGCGTCGGCGTTGTGTCTGCTGCTCATCTGCGGGGAGATCGACCTCTCCGTGGGCCAGTCTTTCGCGTTCGCGCCGATCGTGATGTATCTGGCCTACGACAAGCTGTTTCTCGTTTTGCCGCTCGCGGTGCTCGTCGGGCTCGCGGCTGTTGCTGTGGTCGGCCTGATCAACGGTCTCATCACCGTCTACCTCGACGTGTCCTCGCTCATCACGACGCTGGGTATGTTCTTCCTTCTGGCTGGCCTGAACGTCACCCTCACGGGTGGCTTCCCTGCGACCACGCCGGAGACGAGCCCCGTCACCCAGATCCTTGGAGAGGGGGCGTGGTCGGGGACCATCTGGGCACTTGTCATAGTGGCCGTGTTGCAGCTAGTCCTGTTGCGCACCCGGTGGGGGCTCCACACCTACGCCACGGGCGGCAACCCGCTCGGGGCGAGGGAGGCCGGTGTGAGCATCGCCCGCATCAAGATCGGCAACTTCATCCTGTGCGGCGTGCTCGGCGGTTTCGTCGGTATCATCGAGTCTTTCCGCATAAACTCCATAGACCCGCTCGCCGGCGGGCCCGACATCGTGCTACTTTGCATCGCCGCTGCGGTCATCGGGGGCACGGCCCTCCTCGGCGGGGTCGGAACCGTAACGGGCGCGTTCCTCGGGGCGCTGGTGCTCACCATCCTCCGCAACGGCTTCACCCTGCAGGGCATCAGCGCCTACACCTTCAACATCATCCTCGGCGTCGCCATCCTTCTAGCTATGATCCTCAACGTCTACGTCGCGCGGCTGCGCGGCGCAGGGAGGGCATGATGGAGAACGGCTCTGACTTTTTGCGCGCCGAGGGGGTCGTCAAGCGCTTCGGCGCCGTCGAGGTCCTGAAAGGCGTAGATCTGCACGTCAACGAAGGTGAGGTGCTCGGGCTCATCGGCGACAACGGGGCCGGCAAGAGCACGCTGCTCAAGACCATAACGGGTTTCCACCGTCCCGACGGCGGGAGAATCCTGATCGAAGGCGATGAAGTCAACCTCCGCTCCGTCTCCCAGGCGCGCTCTCTGGGCATCCAGACCGTCTACCAGGACCTCGCCCTTATCAACGAGCTCTCGGTCTTCCACAACATGTTCCTGAACGGCGAGATGACCGTGGGACCGTTCCTGAACAACCGCAAGATGAAAGCGAAGACGGCCCAGTACCTCGAAGACATGGGCGTAAACATACCCTCCATAGACACCGAGGTGGCGAGGCTCTCCGGCGGACAGCGCCAGGCCATAGCCGTCGCGCGCGCGGTCTACTCGGAGGCGAAGATGCTCCTTCTCGACGAGCCCCTCGCGGCGATGGGGGCGAAAGAGGGGGCTTTGATCCTCGACCTTATCCAGCGCCTCAAGGAGGAGCGGGGCATACCCATGATCCTGATCGTCCACAACTACGCCCAGGTCTTCGACGTCTGCGACCGGGTCAACCTGCTCAGAAACGGCCGCATAGAGTACGACAAACCAGTCGCGGAGAGCTCCGTCGAAGAACTGACCGAGCTCGTCGTCTCCGAGTACCGTAAGGCCCGAGAGACCGGTAATACCGAATCCGGGTGAACGATGCCGAATCCGGGTGAATAATAGCTACGTCTCGACCATCAAGCCGTTGAGCCGCTCGAGATCTTCCAATAGCGTTGGGTCCTCTTGCTCCTTGCGCAGCTTCTCGATGGCCGGCTGGTACAGGGCCCAGTACCTTCTGGTCCGCCAACCGAACCTGGTCCACACCGATTCGGCGCGCAGGCCTTCCGCCCTCACAAACTGACCCAGCTCTTCGAAGAAGTTGAACAGCCGCGCGAGGGTATGGTCCAGGTACTCTACTTCCAACAGTCCGCCTTCGTCGGTAAAGAAATGCTCCTTGATGCACCCTGCGGCGGTCCTCCTTGCGTGAAGGAACGCGGGGCTCTCGAAACGGTCAGCCAGCTTGAACAGCATGTCCATCTCGAAGCTTAGACGGGCCCGCTCCTCCTGCTCCCGCAGCGACCGGCGCTGCTCGATGAGGGTCTGTTCGGTAAGCATCGCCTGGCGTCTCGCGACAAGGGAGGTCCAGATGGCGCCGATCACCGTGGCGATGCCTCCGAGCGCTATGATCAGCGTGAGGATAGATTCCATCTAAGGGTACCTTTCTGTTCGCGTCCCTCCGAAGGCCAGTATGTGCCAACGAAGGACGACCGTAAAGCATCCTCACTTCACCGTACCGCAGGAGCCCGGCGACGTGGGCTACGTTCCTTGCTTCGCCGTGTTGTCTCTTATCGCATCCGATTTCAGGTTAAGGTCCTTGTAGCGGACCGTGACCGTGATATCCGAGGCGATCTTGCCTTCCTTGATGAGCGGCAGGAGGTTGTCGAGGGTGTCCAAGTAGCAGCCGATCTTGGTCCCGGACGCGAGCGAGGTTAGCCCCTCCTCGAAGAAAGGTAGGTCGCTCAAGGTCGAGTCGTCGGAGCTTTCGACGGAGGCCGAGAGCTCGAACGTGAAGAGCAATCACATGCCGGGCACGCGACACCACCCACTATCTTCTCGGTCATCGCCAGATACAAACCTCTACCCGCGTGATCGAGGAAAAAGAACGAAGAGCCGAGACCTCCGAGGCCGGACAATTACACGTAACACGCGATTCCAAACTCATAATTCCTGATTCCAAATTCAACCCGCAGCGGCTAAACTGCGGCCACAGGGCCAGTCGAAGGAGTAGCGGTGGGAAGATCCCGAGCTTCGGGAAGCACGGCGTACACGGTCATCGGGCTCGTCTTCGCGCTGCTCATCGGCGGGTATTTCGTCTACAGGATCAGCGGCGTGGTGCTGGCGTTCTTGCTGACGATACTCCTCTCCATCATCCTGAGCGCCCCGGTCAACTACCTGGCCAGGAGGGGGATACCCAGGACATGGGGCGTTCTGGCGGTGTTGACAGTACTCGTGGGAGTGCTCTGGCTCTTCGGCCTCGCGATCGTCCCCGCCGTAGAGGCGCAATCCCGCCAGTTCGCCGAGGCCTTCCCGACGCTCCTGGACGAGGCCCTCGCCCTGGTCAACCAGGCCCAGAGCTTCTTCGGGCTTGGCACCCAGATCGGCCTGAACCCGGAGAGTTTCTCGAACGTCGGGCGGGAGGTCCTGACGGGGAGCACGGTTTCGACGGCGGCAGGGGTCGGCCTGACGGTGGCAACCGCGCTCTCGCTCGGGGTGGTCGTGTTCATCTCCACGATCTACCTGGTCATCCGGCCCGCGCCCTGGGTAGACGGGTTCGTCTCGCTCTTCCCCGCGGGATGGCGCCCGAGGACGCGCGAGGTGCTGGATGCAATGTACCAGACGGTGCAGCGTTGGTTCCTCGGCCAGCTCACCGCCATGACCTTCATAGCCGTGTTCTGGGCCATTTCGCTCTCGATAATCGGGGTCCCCTTCGCGTTGCTCATCGGCATCTTTAGCGGCCTGGTCTCCTTTATCCCCTACCTGGGCGCGACCATCTCGGTCGTCATCCCCATACTCCTGGCCCTGATCTCCGACCCCTTCACGGTGGTCTGGGTGATACTTGCCTTCATAATCATCCAGCAAATAGAAGGCAACATCCTCCAACCGATAGTGATGAGCCGCGCCGTCGACCTGCACCCCGCCCTGGTGGTCTTCGCGATCCTGATAATGGGTACCCTCTTCGGCCTCGTCGGCGTCTTGCTCGCCGTCCCGCTCGTGGCCGCCCTTCAGGTTCTGGTCCGCGAGCTCTGGGTGCAAAGGATGGACCAGATCGGCACCGACCCATCCCCACCAACCAGGCCAACCCCAAGACGCAAGTTCCCCCGCCCGATCAGCAGAATCGTCAGCAGATTCCGGAAGAAACGTTGACGTAGGGGCGGTTCGCGAACCGTCCTCTGGACATCAGGCTACTGTCCGAGGCGAATCAAAACGGCGTTGGCGACGACGATCAACGCGAAGACGATGGCGAGGGTGCGGTGTCCCGTGGCATACAGGGCCGCGGCCGCCGAACCGAAGACGATGATCTTCACCCCCGAATCCCAAGAGCGGCACGGACACCGGCGCGCGGGGCGCCGCGAACAGGCCCCATAGCACCGCCGCGCAGAGGGGAGCCCCAGAGCCGTCTTCGTGACGGGTCCGCTGCCGACCGAAAATCCCCAGTCACAGAGCGCGCTCAAGACACACAGCTCCAGGACGAATGTGAGCGCAAGGTTGGTCCAGTGAAACGTCCGGCCCATCACCACTCCTCTAGGGGGCTTGAGATCATGCCGGTTTGGACTCATCGGTGCGCTCGGCGAGGACGATTATTTC
>DATDKB010000036.1:0-4110 GCA_036520255.1 Rubrobacter sp.
CTGCCAGGCCATCTGCTGCCTGAGCTGGGAGAGGCCCATGAGTTCTTTGGGCAGCGAGACGTGGCGGCTGAAGAACACCGGGAACCCCCCCTCGCGCGCCGCGCCGAGCACCTCGGCGACCTTGCGGGTGACCTCGGGGCCGTGGGCCAGTTGGCCCGCTATGCCAGCCTGCATGTCGTAGACCAGCAGCGCCATACGCCCAGGGTGGCAAACGTCCTCCAGCGTACGCGGTACCCCCGATCCGAAGACGCCGTGCTCCATAGAATCCTCCTACTCAGAAGTTGCCGATCGACCCCGTTGGACCCTCTCGCCGGTTGCACCCCGGCCAGCGCGGCTCCTACCCCTCGCCGAACGGCCCCACCCTACACGAAACGGACGATGCCGTGAACCACCCGAAGGGGAACCCAGGTTTGTGCCGGCGTAGGGGCACCAGTGAACACTTCCTTGGGTTTGTTCTAGCGTCCCCTAGCGGAAGACCACCCTCTCGAAGGTGTCTGACGCTTCTATGTGGGCGTCAGTAGCAACGCTCCACAAGTGTTGAAAGACCATTGCCCAGCAGCTACTACTTTAAGGTACCGCAGTTGGAGTCGGGGCCCATCCCGGATGTCGCGGCAGCCCATCGTCAGGAATCGCGAGCAGGGGGTGCTTGGAGTCCGTGAACACCCAGCGATCCGGTTCTCCCCCAACCTGGGACTCGCGGTCTAGGGTCGGCACGTGGACGAGCACATGGTCCGGGAACGGGTCTACGTAGAGGAACATGTGGCAGCCACAATCCCCGCAGAACCTGCGATGGGCGGTCGCCTTGGTGTCGAAGTTGCGGATCTTCTCCTCGCCCTGCGTGATCCGGAACGCATCGCGCTCGACCACGGCGATAAGGGCCATCGCCCCGCCGCTGATGTCGGTGCAGTCAGTGCAGAGGCAGTAATGGACCTCAAAGGGAGCCCGGGTGTACTCATAGCGGACCGGGTTGGTGTCGCAACGACAACCCCCGGTTGCCTGCATGCGCTGCTCGCTCATCGTCTTTCCTCCTTCTCGCCAGACATCTTTCCGTCCACCTACGCCTATTATGGTTAGCGTCAGTTGTTACTATATACTTGCTCCTATGGAGTGTCCACTTAGACTATTGTCGTAATCTGTTAAGGGGGTGAGTTACGCACGAATAGTTTCGCAATGGCGACTCCGCCATAGATGGTGCGCCTGTCGAGGGTCGGCTTTGCCTGCTACTCGATGCAGGCCACACGGACGTAGAATCGAATGTGAATTCGCAAAGTGCGTCCACGCAACGTATAGGAGGTAAGCGATGGATGTAAAGGCGGCCATAGCTTTCGGGGCGGGCGAGCCCTTGAAGGTAGAGACGGTGCAACTGGAAGGGCCGAAGGCCGGTGAGGTGCTGGTCGATATCAAATCCACTGGCGTATGCCACACCGACGAGTACACGAGGAGCGGCGCCGATCCCGAGGGCCTGTTTCCGTCGGTCCTGGGGCACGAGGGCGCTGGTGTCGTGGTGGAGGTCGGCGAGGGGGTGACGAGCGTCGCGGTCGGGGACCACGTGATCCCGCTGTACACGCCGGAGTGCCGGCAGTGCGAGTATTGTCTGAACCCGAAGACGAACTTGTGCGTGGCGATCCGCTCCACGCAGGGACAGGGGCTGATGCCCGACGGTACGACCCGTCTCTCGTTGAACGGCGAGCCGCTCTACCACTACATGGGCACCTCGACCTTCGCCAGCCACGCGGTGCTACCGGAGATAGCGGTGGCGAAGATAAGGGAGGACGCCCCCTTCGAGAAGGTCTGCTATATCGGCTGCGGGGTGACGACCGGCATCGGGGCGGTGGTGAACACCGCGAAGGTCGAGCCGGGATCGAACGTCGTGGTCTTTGGCCTCGGCGGCATCGGGCTGAACGTCGTCCAGGGCGCGAGGATGGTGGGAGCCGACAAGATCGTGGGCGTGGACCTCAACCCGGCCCGCAAGGAGCTGGCCGAGAAGTTCGGCATGACCCACTTCGTGAACCCGAACGAGGTCGAGGGCGACCTCGTGCCATACCTGGTGGACCTGACCGGCGGCGGGGCAGACTACTCCTTCGAGTGCATCGGCAACGTGAACGTGATGCGCCAGGCGCTGGAATGCGCGCACAGGGGCTGGGGGGTCTCGGTCATCATAGGCGTGGCGGGGGCGGGGAAGGAGATCTCTACGCGCCCCTTCCAGCTCGTCACGGGAAGGGTGTGGAAAGGATCTGCCTTCGGCGGCGCGAGGGGCCGCACCGACGTGCCCAAGATCGTGGACTGGTACATGCAGGGCAAGATCGAGATAGACCCCCTCATCACTCACACCATGCCCCTAGAGAAGATAAACGACGCCTTCGACCTCATGCACGAGGGCAAGTCCATCCGCTCGGTCGTGACGTTCTAAATACAGCCTCTAGCGAGAGGAGAGCATGGCGAAGACCAATGTACGGACCACCGCCGAGAGCCGCTGCTTCGGCGGGGTTGTGAGCTTCCACGAGCACCCCTCGCAGGCGACCGGAGGCGAGATGCGCTTCTCGGCGTACGTCCCGCCGCAGGCCGAGAGCGGACCGGTCCCGGTGCTGTATTACCTGGCCGGGCTCACATGCACGGAGGAGACGTTTCAGATCAAGGCCGGAGCCCAGCGCTACGCCGCCGAGCACGGCGTTATGCTAGTCTCCCCTGACACCAGCCCCCGCGACGCAGGGATAGAAGGCGAGGATGCTGACTACGACTTTGGCACCGGCGCGGGCTTCTACCTCGACGCCGAGCGCGAGCCGTACTCGGAACGCTACAAGATGTACTCCCACGTCACCGCAGAGCTACCCGAGCTGTTGCGAGACACCTTCCCCGGCAAGGCGGACCCCGAGAGGCAGAGCATCTTCGGGCACTCTATGGGCGGTCACGGGGCGCTTGTCCTGGCCTTGCGCAATCCGCGGCTCTACGCTTCGGTCTCCGCATTCGCTCCTGTGTGCGCCCCTATCCGGGCGCCGTGGGGCGAGAAGGCGTTCTCCAATTATCTTGGAGAAGACCGCGAGTCGTGGCGCGCCTACGACGCCAGCGAGCTGGTGCGCGAGCATCCGTTCGCAGATGGACGGGAGATACTCGTGGACCAGGGCACCGAGGATGAGTTCCTCGACGAGCAACTCTATCCGCACGTCTTCGAGGAGGCCTGCGGGGCTTCGGGGCAGAAGCTGACGCTCAGGCGCCACGAGGGCTACGACCACAGCTATTACTTCATCTCTACCTTTATGGAGGATCACATCCGCCATCACGCCCGAGCCCTCGGCGCGGCCTGACAAGAGGCGCCATACGCTTACCCGAACGGGGTGCCGGGTTTGATCCACCGGCACCGTGAAGGAGCCCTGCCGGACCCATTTTGCCCGGCGCCTTGAAGCCGTGCCTGATTCCAAAACCTCCTCTTGCCGGTTTGTGCCTTCCCACGATTATGACCACCGCCGTGGAGCCCACAAACGTTTTCGGTTCTTTACCTCCAATTTATCGTGCGACCGATCGGGTCGAGGCTGGGGAGCCGGTGAACTCGAGAACCGCCCAGTTCAAGGCGACCCAGGTCATCCACTCGCCCGTCTGGCTTACCAGGTACCCGACCGCGGAGATCCCGAAATACCGGGAACGCAGGGCAAAACGGGCCGGAGAGGAACGTACACCTGCTCGTGCCCTAGTCTCTAGCTTGATCCAGAGGATCTAGGACCCTCGACCAACGCAGCAATATCACGCCGCTCACCGCTGTACCTCTTTCCCTGCTTGTGCCGTCGGGTTCGGGACTTCAGCGAACGCGCGATCCGACGTACCCCCGCGCAGGCGCATGGTGGTCACCGCTTTCGAATCCATTGTAATACTGTTGGTATAACCGCCGGAGAACCGCGCGGCCGGTTTGCAGGAGCCGGGGTCGCTATTCGGGATTGATAACCTCTCCGATGTGCTAGAGCGATCCAGAACACACAGCGGCCGATAGGAGAGACATGGCGAAGATCCACAAGGTAACCTTTCGGCGCAAGGGCGTAACCATAGAGTGCGCCGAGGACGAGTACATCCTGGAGGCGGCCGAGAACGCCGGGATGCGCCTCCCCTACGACTGCCGCAGCG
>DATDKB010000037.1:0-7477 GCA_036520255.1 Rubrobacter sp.
GCAGACCGGCCCGCGAGCGGGACTCTCCCACTCTAGGCTAACGTCTGCAATCTGGTACAATCACCGGCCGACGTCCGGAGACGGCTTGCTTATCGCGTTTTCCGGGGTCCCCAAATTCGACCGGTATCCTAGCACAGGAGACGTTTCGTGGCTAAAGTTTGTTACTCGTGCGGAAAGAAGCCCGACTTCGGCAACGCGCGCAGCCACTCGCTCAGGGCGACGCGCCGCCGCAGGGAGCCGAACCTCCAGAAGGTCCGCATCCAGGAAGGCCCGTCCACCCGTCGCGAGTGGGTCTGCACGTCCTGCCTCAAGGGCTTCAAGGTTCAGAAATCCTCCGTCGGAGCGCCGTCAAGTACGTAACGCTTGAAGTACGCTGCCTCTGGCGGCTTGTCAGCACGCGCTAGCCTTCGGCTTCCGCTTTCAGCAGTTCAGCACGCGTAGGGCCGCTGGCCCGCGCTTGTCAGCCACGCAGCACTTAAGTTGTCTTCGCCGATAGTTAGCCGGCTAACTATTTTCCTGGGGCCTTATGCACAGCAGCGGCCCGGATGTTGGCACGCTTCCTGAGCGTCGTCGCCTTACGACTGCTACGGATCCGTTCTTAGGGAACGCTCTCGGGCTGCGATGACGCGCAGACACACCCATCCGACACTCCCGCGTAAGCGAGAATTCACTAGGAGTAGAAACCGTTAGTCAGTGTGGAGTGGCTGGCCCTGGTTTGTAGGTCGCTTAACCGTCTCACACGCTACTTGGCGGCTACCAAACTAGGTACGCGCGTCCCGTGGGATGTCCTGGCGGATCTTTGGCACGAGGTCGGCCATCTCGATTGCGGAAGCGGCGGCTTCGAAGCCTTTGTTTCCCATCTTGGTGCCGGCGCGTTCTATCGCCTGTTCGATGGTCTCGGTGGTGATGACGCCGAAGATGACGGGTAATCCCGTCTCCAGCGCCACGGAGGAGATGCCGCTGGCGGCTCCGCCGGCAACGTAGTCGAAGTGGGCGGTGGCGCCCCTTATCACGGCGCCGAGGCAGATGACGGCGTCGTAGCGACCCGAGAGGGCCATCTGCCTGGCCGCGAGCGGTATCTCGTAGGAACCTGGAACCCACGCAATGTCGACCGCATCGGCGTCGCCGCCATGACGCCTTATCGCGTCTAACGCACCGTCGAGCAGCGCCTTCACGATAAAGTCGTTGAAACGCGAGGCGACGATACCGAAGGTCTTTCCTTCGGCAGAGAGGTTCCCTTCGATGTGGTTCGCTCCGTCCACAGTCCCCTCCTACGGTATTTCCCGGATGCCCCCGCGTCTGTTCACGGGGACATACTGATGCCTGAAACCTTTGTGTGCAGGGCGGTTCGCGAACCGCCCCTACGGGCTAGAACTTCTCGAACACGTGGTTCAGCTTCTCTCGCTTCGTCTTCAGGTAGCGCTCGTTATGGCCGTTTGGCTCCATCTCGATCGGGACGCGCTCCGTGATCTCCAGCCCGAAGCCCCTGAGGCCCACGACCTTGGTCAGGTTGTTGGTCAGGAGGCGTATGCGCTTGAGCCCGAGGTCTTTCAGGATCTGGGCTCCTACGCCGTAATCCCTGAGGTCAGGGGCGAGGCCGAGCTTCTGGTTGGCCTCGACGGTGTCCATGCCTTCGTCCTGGAGGTGGTAGGCCTTCATCTTGTTGAGGAGCCCGATGCCGCGGCCTTCCTGCTGCATGTAGGCGATCACACCCTCGCCCTCGGCGGCGATGATCTCCATGGCGGCCTCGAGCTGCTCGCCGCAGTCGCAACGCAAAGAGTGCAGAGCGTCGCCGGTCAGGCAGGCCGAGTGGACTCGAACGAGAACGTCTTCCTTGCCCTCGGGTTCGCCCATCACGAGGACGACGTGGGTGAGGTCGTCGATCTCGTTCTCGTAGGCACGCAGGCGGAACTCGCCGAACGCGGTAGGCAGCTTCGTCTCGACGGCGCACTTGACCTGCGTCTCGTAGGCGTGGCGGTACTCGATGATCTGGTCGACCGTCACCATCTTGACACCGTGTTCCTTGGAGAATTTTTCGTGGTCAGGCACCCGCGCCATCGTGCCGTCTTCTTTCATGATCTCGCAGATCACACCCGCCGGCTTCATGCCAGCGAGCCTGGCCAGGTCGACGGCAGCTTCGGTCTGGCCCGCACGCTGCAGCACGCCGCCCGGCTTGGCCCGAAGGGGGAAGACGTGGCCTGGCATAACGAGGTCTTCTGGGCCCGTCGCCTCGTCCACGGCGACGCGGCAAGTGTGGGCCCTGTCGGCGGCTGAGATGCCGGTGGTGATGCCGTCTCTAGCCTCGATGGAGGCCGTGAACGCCGTGCCCATCCGGGAGGCGTTGTGGGTCACCATCTCCGGGATGTCGAGGCGGTCGACGATCTCCCCAGCCATCGGGAGGCAGATCAGGCCCCTGCCGTGGGTCGCCATAAAGTTGATGTCCTCGGCCGTAACTAGCTCGGCGGCCATGGTCAGGTCGCCCTCGTTTTCGCGGTCCTCGCCGTCGCACACGATGACCATCTTGCCCCGCTTGATGTCCTCTATGACCTCTTCTATCGGACTGAATGGCATCTCCTACGCTCCTCTCAAGAAATTTTTTTTAACCGTGCGCGGCTCCAGCAGCCGCTCTACGTACTTGCCGATAACGTCGGCTTCCAGGTTTACCATGTTGCCCACCCGCAGCCCGTCCAGGTTCGTGTTCGCGCGGGTCTGAGGCAGGATCGAGACCGTGAACGAGCGATCCCCGACCGAGACTACGGTCAGGCTGATCCCGTCCACGCAGATACTACCCTTCTCGACAGAGTAACGAAGCACCGCCTCGGGCGCCCCGAACTCCCAGATTTCCGCCTCGCCCTCGGGCCGCACGCCGAGCACTTCACCAACACCATCCACATGCCCCTGCACTATGTGCCCCCCGAACCTGGCGCCTGACGCCATCGCCCGCTCCAAGTTGACGGGACTTCCCTCCACAAGCGTGCCGAGCGCGGTCCGCCTGAGCGTCTCCGGCATCGCGAAGAACGTAACCGTTCCTTTATCGGCCTCACCCACCGTCAGGCAAGCCCCGTTCACCGAGATGCTGTCGCCGGCATGTGTGTCTTCCGTAACACGTTCTGCGGAGATGCTCAGGCGAAGCATCTCGCCTTCCTGCAGCGAGGATACGCGGCCAACCTCCTCAACTAGCCCGGTGAACACGTTCCTCCTCCCTTGCGGCTCCGGGATAGAGCGTCACGGCCACGTCCTTTCCGATCTGCTCTACCTCCGAGACCGAAAACTGCAGCGACTCGGCCACCTTTGTGGCGCGGAGCGCCCCGATCATGGGCACGCCCTCGGAGCCGAGGAGTTTCGGCGCGTAGAACAGGGTCATCTTGTCCGCGAGTACCTCCCTGACAAAACGCGTCGCCGTCTCGCCGCCACCCTCGACCAGAAGGCCCTTGATCCCGCGTCCCCCGAGCTCCTCGAGCACGAATCGAAGGTCCATGCTCCCCTCCGAGACCGGCGCGGCCACGACCTCGACGCCTAGTTCCTCGAGCTGTTCCTCGCGACCATCGAGCGTCGGCTCCGCGGCGAAGACCACGACGGGGGCCACTTCGGCGCTCGTCGCGAGCTTGCTCTCGGGGCTGGTCGTCAGGTGGGGATCGAGGACCACGCGTACTATACGGGGCGGTGTGGACGGGAGATCACGGGCCGTCAGCATCGGGTCGTCAGTCCGTACGGTGTTCGCGCCTACTAGCACGGCCCCTGTCTCGGCCCTCAGACCGTGGGCCCTCAACCTTGCGTCCTCACCCGTCACCCACTTGCTGTCTCCGCCCGCGGCGGCGATCCTACCGTCCAGGGTTGTGGCGAGCTTGAGGTGGACGAAGGGCCGCCCGGTACGCATGTGGTGGAAAAATTGCTCGTTCTGCCGCTCGAAGTCAAAGCCATCGAGCACCTCGACCTCGATGCCGGCCTCGCGCAACAGCCCGACGCTACGACCACGCATCCTCGGGTCGGGGTCAAGGTGGCCGACCACGACGCGCGAGATGCCGGACCGCAAGATGGCCTCGACGCACGGTGGCGTTCTGCCGTAATGATTGCAAGGTTCCAGGGTAACGTACATGGTGGCCCCGAAGGCGAACCCACCAGCCCCGTCCAGGGCGACGATCTCGGCGTGGCGTTCGCCAGCCCTCGAATGCCAGCCCTCGCCCATGACCTTCCCATCCTGCGCGATCACGGCGCCCACCAGAGGGTTCGGCGCAACCGTATAGCGCCCGCGCTCGGCGAGGCAGCGGGCAAGATCCATCATCGAATCCCGCAGCACGTTTTCCTTTCTCCCATCCGGACTCTGACCGTCGGCGCCGGACTACGGTCCGAAAGCGAACCTTCACCGGCTCAACCCCAAAAGGGGGCTCGCGGGCTCCCCGAATAGTTATACGAACCACCCGGGCTCACCGCCGGTGCGGGAATTCCACCCGCCCCCGAAAGTTAGCAACGAGACGCTATCACACCGGCTCGATTTCAACAAGGAAACGCTTCGCGTTCCAACTAGTCAGCACTTCAGAGTCAGCACTTCAGGCGGTCAGCAAGAATGTCCGTAGCGCCCCCGCCGACAACCACGCACCTGCCTTGCAAGACGCCACACCGAGATAGTTACCCGGTTAACTATCGAGAACGAGAATGCTGAAATGCTGACCGGTTGACTAGCTGAAACGCTGACTGGCCGCCTCGCCAGCCTCTATAATTCGACGCATCTCGGTTGCGGGGTCGCCTTTGAAGACGGCGGAGCCGGCGATTAGGACCTGGGCGCCTGCTTCGACCATGAGGGGTGCTGTGTCGACGGTGATGCCCCCGTCGACTTCGATTGGGACGTCGGTCATGTCTTTGAGCCGTCTGACCTTCTCGACCATCTCGGGGATGAAGTTTTGGCCTCCGAAGCCGGGGTTGACGCTCATCACGTTTATGTAGTCGACGAAGGGCAGTGCCCATTGGATGAGTTCTGGCGGGCTCGTCGGGTTCAGGGCGACGCCCGCCTCGCAGCCCCCTGTCCGGATAATTTCGAGGGTGCGGTGAAGGTGCGTGACGACCTCAGGTTGGACGGAGATGCTTGCGACGCCGGCCTCGACGAAGGATGGGATCAGGTTGTCAGGGTTGGTCATCTGCAGGTGGGCGTCGATGGGGAGATCTATGGCCGCGGCGAGCGAAGCCGCGACCGCGGGGCCGACGGTCAGGTTGGGGACGAAGTGGTTGTCCATCACGTCGAAGTGGACGAGGTCGGCACCGCCCCTCTCGGCCCGCCGCACCTCCTCCGCGAGGTTCGCGAAATCGGCCGCGAGTATGGAAGGCGCACCGACCACCCGCCCACCCAACTCTCCGAAGTACGTCACGAGCGTTCCCTCCTAAAGCACAAGTCTAGAAAAGAGCATTGTACAAAAAGGGCCGGCTGAATGGCCCTGGCTTCGTGCCGGCGAGGCGCGACTATCCGGGCAGCTTCTCGCGGTCCACCGCCAACAGGACGTACCTCTCGCCGGGCGTGTCGACCGTGGTGAAACCTGGCAGCCGCTTCAGCGAGTCGACCAGCGGTGAGTTCTCGGGGAACATTACGTAGTCCACCTTGTTGCGGCGCAGGATCTCCATCCGTTTCTGCAGCGTGGAGTCGTAGAAGAAGTTCCTGACGTCGAGCGAACCCTGGGGTATCTCGATCCGGCCCTGAATCCGCTTTTCCAACTCGGGGAGAACCCGCAACACCAGGCTGCCCCTGCGGCTGACGACGTTCGCCTCGGCTGAGTACGCGGGGATGCGGGCGCTCTGGAGGTCGGGCGCCAGCACCACCACGGGCGAGCGGATCTCGTCGCGGAACCAGGGAAAAATGGGGTCCGAAGGATAGTACCCGGCCTCCCGGCTCGCCTCCTTGTGCTTCTGTATCGACTCCATGCCCGGACGCGCCTGCGGCACGGCGGCGACCGTCAACGCGACCACCAGCAGAACCGGCAACGCACCGGCGGTTAGGCGTGCCGGGAGGAAACGCTGCAAACACCCTGACGCGTACTCTGTCGCCGTCCAGAGGAGCCAGCCCAGTGTCAGCACCGCGGCGAGCTGAATCGGCCACGCGAGGCGCCAGATCTGGCCCGGGAGGACGACGTTGTCGCCGAGGAACGTCGTGATCAGGGGCACGTAGACCACCACCATCGTGACGTAGAGCATGCCTAGTAGCAATCGTGCCGCGAGGCTACTGCTCAGGCGCCAGAGCAAGAAAGGAACCCCGATCAGGAACGCGGTGGCGATCACGGGGTCGAGCAGGAGCGAGGGATGCATGATGTACGAGCCGTCCGCCAGCTCGTGGATACGATTCCTCTCGGGGCTCACGAAGATCATGTTCCTGAGCACGTCGGGGTCGCCGGAGTTGATGTCAGAGTCGGCCAGCACGTTGGAGAGCGGTTCGTCCGTGAAGAGCGAGACGATGGCCGCGGGAACGGCGATGATCGTGACGCCGGCAAGGCCCATGGCGGAGATCCTGGTCCACGCGGGGCGGCTGCGCGGGTCGGCCGCAAGGTGCAAGACGGCGAAACCAGCCATGGAAACCCCGATGATCGCGAGCCCTATCGGGTGCACGGCCATGACGGCGGAGCACAGGAACGCGAAGCCGAAGAAGTACCTCTTCCTTCCGCTTTCGAGGAAGGCGTAGGCGCAGGCGAGGGTGAGAGGGAAGAACAGGAACTTGGCGACCAGCTTGTCCTCGGGCAAACGCTGGACGAACTCTCCCCCCCACGTTACGCGTGACTGGCTCAGGTGAACAAGGAAGAACAGCGCGTAGAGACAGCCCGAAAACAGCGCCGCCTTCTCGCTCCCGAACAGGATGCGCGCGAGAGCGAAGAAGACCAGGAAGGCCACGACTACGAGCGCGGGGTTCAGGTAGGAGAAGACCAGATGGATGGGGTCGATCCCGGAGACCCTCGAGACTGCGGCCTGCTCCAGCAGCCAGCCGTTGATCTTGGCGCGCGAGAGGCCGACGTCGCTGCTGAAGAATGGCTCCACGGAGGCGAGCTTGTCCCCGCCGAGGTATTCCCTGACCCAGGAGAGGTAGATCCAGATGTCGCCGAAGACGCTCGGCGCCGTCGTCCTCGCGATGTACGCCATCGCCGCGACGAGCGGAGCGAACGGCGCCCACATGATCCCCCCGCGATCCGAGATCGCAAACCCCGTCTCCTCGTCAACCTCACGCTCGCGACGGAAGGTCATAACCACCGCAGCCAGCAAGAACCCCACGACGATAGTGCCGCAGACCCACAGATAGGCGAAGAGCGTAGTCTCGGCGACGAGCATGGGCATGGCCGAGAGCGCGAAGAGCCCGACGCTCGTTACGAAAGCCGCCGGGGCGAACGCGACGCCCGAGAAATACTCGCGTAGGAACCAGCGCACCACCAGGACGCCGGGCGCCGAGAACAGCACCAGCGTGGCCAGCAGCAAGACCCCGGGCGCGGTCGCAAGGGTATCCCTCAATGGC
>DATDKB010000038.1:0-5621 GCA_036520255.1 Rubrobacter sp.
GGCCCTCCGAAGAGGCGATGCTCGCCACCATCGCGCTGGCGCGCCTGATCCTCCCACCCGACATGACCGTGCGGGCCCCGCCGAATTTGGCTGAGGACGAACCCGGTGAAACCCCCTCCTACGTCCGTTACATTGACTCCGGCACCAACGACTGGGGCGGCGTCTCCCCCGTCACCCCAGACCACGTCAACCCCGAGAGACCCTGGACCCACCTCGAAGCGCTCGAGAAGACGACCGAGAGCAAGGGCTACCTGCTCCTTGAACGTCTGGCCCTCCACCCGGCTTACGCGAGGGAGGCCGAGACGTGGGTGGAGGAGATGCTCCGTTCTCACGTGTGGGCCGGAATGGACGCCGAGGGCTTCGCGCGGGTGGGGAGTTGGGCACCGGGCACGACGGAGGAATTGCCCCAGTCCCGCAAGGGCCCGACCTTCGCCCAGGCGCTCAAAATGCACGCGGTCGGCAGGATAGCACTGCGCCGCAACATAGAAGACGTGCAGGTCTCGTGGGTCAAGATGGGCGTCGAAGGGTCCAAGGCCTGCCTGAACGCCGGCTCCAACGACCTCGGGGCACGCTCATGAACGAGAACATCTTGCGGGCCGCAAGGGCCAGCCACGGCCAGGAGATGCTCCCGACCGAACTCGAGGCCAAGATAGAGGAGATCGGCCGCACCCCCCGCCATCGCACCACGCTCTAAGGCGTCCCGGAACGCGAATACTCCGTGGGGTGAACACCCGCAGGCTCGTCCGACGCTCCTTCGCTTGATCTTGGCGTGCTATCAACCGATCGGTTGATAGCAGCATCAACCTGAATTCCGCCTATCTCTGACCTCTCTACCGATCACTCAAGCGCCTGCCGACGGGATACTCCTGCTAAAGCGTAAAGGGAGGTGAGCGGGTGCAACCCGTTGTCGAGGTTGTGGATCTCGAGAAGAGGTACGGCAAGGTCGTTGCGGTAGATGGGATCTCGTTCGCGGTTGGGCATGGTGAGATCTTCGGGATCGTCGGCCCGAACGGGGCCGGCAAGTCCACCACGGTCGAGTGCCTGGCCGGGCTGCGCGAGAAGGACGCTGGCACGGTCCGTGTCCTCGGGCTGGACCCGCTCCGCGAGCCGGCTTCGACCCGAGCAACGTCGTCGCGGAAGCGGATGGGGGCTTCGGCCTGCGGGCCATGCGCGAGCGTGTCGAGGCCCTTGGCGGTTCGCTATTCGTAGAGAGCGAACCGGAAGAAGGTTGCACGCTGGTCGTCGAGCTGCCCCTGGTAGCAGCCGAAGGCGCGTCCCCCGTAAAGAGGGAGGTCGGGTGAGCGCTACGGTCAGGCTCTTGATCGCCGACGACCACCCGATAGTGCGCGCCGGCTTCGAAGGAATACTGGCAGAGAAGCCCGACCTCGCGGTGGTCGGCGAGGCCGAGAGAGGAGAGGAGGCGGTGAGGCTCACAGACCGACTGAGCCCGGACGTGGTCCTGATGGACCTGCGAATGCCCGAAATGGACGGCGTCGAGGCGATAGGCCGGATCAAGGCGGGCTACCCGCACGTCCACATCCTGGTCCTGACCACCTACGACTCCGACGCCGACATCTTGCGCGCTATCGAAGCCGGTGCGACAGGCTACCTCTTGAAGGACTCGCCGCGGGAGGAGCTCTTCCGCGCCATTCGCGCCGCGGCCCGCGGCGAGCCCGTTCTGGCCCCGACCGTGACGGCGCGCCTGATGCAGAGGGCGCAGACGCCGACCCAGACGGCCTTGAGCGGAAGGGAGATCGAGGTTCTAGAGCTGGTCGCGCGCGGCAGGGTCAACAAGGAGCTGGCGAAGGACCTCCACCTTAGCGAGGCGCCCGTAAAATCGCACCTGATCCACATCTTCGACAAGCTCGGCGTCACCGACCTTACCGCCGCCGTTACCATCGCCCTGGAGAGAGGCATCCTCCGCCTGCAGAGTTTGTAACCTCGAGGCGCCCGAACCGGACCCTGGCTGTCTCAATCGGTCCACCAGTTCGGCAGCGGTTCTGCGTCGGCTGCCAGAGAAGCCCCGGTGTTCGGCGCGCCGAACGCGAGGATCTCGGCCCCTTCGGGAGCCGCCTCAAACTGCCGCACCCTCCGGGGCGGCACGCGCACCGCGTCCCAACGCTTCAGCTTGACGACGAGGTCGTCGAGCTTTGCCCTGGCGCTTCTCCCCACGAGACCACGCATAACTCCTCCTGTCGCGAATGCCTGTGCCCGAAGGGCTGGCGGAAACCGGCGGCGAGCCTCTGGTAGCTGATCCCGGAGTTCTCTAGCTTTAACGGGACCGTCGCGAAGCGGGACTCCATATTCGACGATACCCCGGATTGGGGCGCCTGGTCTTCGACCTCTTTTAGGTTGACGATGGTGTGTACGCCCACAACCCTAAAGCTCCCCACCCTCTCGAACGGGTCTTGAGTCTACGCAGCGATTACCCTGCTCCCAAGTTGCAAGGCAACCCCGAAACGGCGTGCTCAGTCTCTGTAGACAACGAGCTCGTCGAGGGTCCGGCGCGACCTGCGTTTCGGCGGGTCGCCCTCAGCGTACCCGAGCGTGAGAAGCGCGTGGGGGACGAGCTTCGGGTCGAGTCCGAGCGCCTCGACCACTTTCCCAGGGCAGAAGAGCGGGGCGCACATCCAGCCTGCGTCGATGCCCGAGTCGTAGGCGGCGAGCAGCGCGTTCTGGGCTGCTGCCCCCAGCGACTGTACGGCCATCGTGGTCTCGCCGCGCTGGCGCTCCGCGTCCGGGTATTGGTCGAGGTCTTCGAGGTACAGGCACAGGAGTACGAGCACAGGCGCATCCCGCAGGCGTCTTCGGGAGCCTTCGAGGCGCTTCTCGACCACCTCCGCGCCCTGGCCGTCCATCTCCAGGTTCGCCCGCCACTCATCTCCCATCGCATCCGCCACCCGCTCCTTGGTCTCTTGACGCCTGATCACGGCGAAGCGCCAGGGCTGTCTTCCGTGGGGGGAAGGTGCCCAACGGGCGGCCTCGAGCACCTGCTCCAAAGTTCTGTCCGGCACGTGTTTCGGAAGGTACCGCCGGACCGAGCGGCGGCCGTGGATCGTGTCGAGTACCCCCGCCTCAGAGGACTCCGGTTCATCAAGAGCGCCCCACGAGACGGCCTTATCCGGACGCATGGCGATGACGGGGTTCTCTTCTATACGCATCGCCTCGTACTGATGGTACTTGCCCCGCAGGAGCCTCACGGCGGCGGCGTGCTCTTCGGTGCCCGGCTCGAGTAGCTCGGCCCGGCCTCGGACCATCACGAAAGCCAGAAGATCCCAATTCTCCGCGTAGCGGTCGGCGATCAAGGCCACGGCCGGGTTTTCGAGGATGTTCCTGACGCGTTTGAGGCCGGATGCGGGTACCTTCTTTGGCTTCTCGTCGATGGCTATATAGATCGCCGCTTGCGTAAGGGAAAAGCACACGGGTACGGCGTGCGGTTTGCCCGTCTCATCGGCGCTCGCGAGACGGGCCACCCTCTGACGTAGGAGGAAGGCGGTCTGCTCGTCGTTGAGTACCTTCGGTGTTACCTTCAAGCCGTTACCGCGTCGTTGACCCTCGGGACGACCTCCGAGGCGAAGAGGCGCATGTTCGCGAGCGCCTGCTCGTGCGTGACGCCGGGGAGCCGGCCCCAGAAGCAGAGGTGGTCGTAAGGCGCCTCTTGATAAAGCCGGATCAAACCTTCGGCGACCTCCTCCGGCGTTCCGACGAGGTACCTCTCCCAGGGCAAATCTTCTTCGCGTACCGGGCCGGGACGCGGCTCCTCGCGGTCCGTGCCCCACTCCGCGTAACGGGTGCGCTGGTACGCGATGGCGGGACCCACGATCTCGCGCGCCCTTCCGGCGTCCTCGTGCACGAAAGCCACCCCCGAAGCCACGTAGGGGAACGCCTCTTCGGCCCGACCGTTGTGCTCCAGGGCCGCCCTGACCTTCCTGTACGTCTCGCCGAATGCCCCGCCGCCAGCGGAGGCCAGAAAGCCGTCTGCGAGGCGCGCGGCACGGTCTATGGCGGGGTCGGCGAAGGCGCCGACGTAGATGGGAAGCTTAGCCTGCGGGCGCGGTTCGAACGGCAGGTCGTCGAAGCTCCAGCGTTTGCCCTCGTAGCCGGTCCTTCCCTCTTCGAGGGCGTGACGTATCACCCCGATCCCCTCCTCGAAAAGCGAGGGTCTGTACTTCCGCTCGAAACCTAAAGCCTCGAACTCGTGCTGCACGTAGCCCTGGCCGACCCCGAGCACGAGCCGCCCGCCCGATACGAGGTCGGCGACCGCCGCGTCCTCAGCCACCCGCAGCGGGTGGTGCATCGGCAACAGCAGCACGTTCGTCCCGATGGTCATGCTCATGGTCCTGGCCGCGATAGCGGCGGCGACGACGAGCGGCGAGGGCAGGTACCCGTCGTCCACGAAGTGGTGCTCGGAGAGCCAGACCCCCGTAAGGCCTAGAGCTTCGCCCTCCTCGATCTCCTCCAGACACTCGGCGTAGAACCGGGCGTAGTCCCCTAGCGGCAACCTCTGCCTGAAGTCGTACCACAAACCGAACGTCGGGGCGGTGCCGTTCCCTACCAAAGCGTCTCCTCAACCTGTGCTCACGTACCTAGTCTACAAGAGACGCTCACCGCAGGGATCAGTAATAGATACTCTGTCCCAAGGGTCAGATGTGGCTGGAGCAGGCGCTGGCCTCAGGTAGTCTCTCGGGTAGCGATCGGGCGAAGACGCTCGGTGCGATCTCTCTTCTGCTCCTGGCGAAGGGCGAGAAGGTCGGATGTCCGAGCTCGTAGAAGAGGCCATCGTGGAGGCCAGCGCAGCGAACGACGAGGAGACGCTGACCTTTATGACGATCCAGAGGGGTTACGCGGCGACGTTCCTGGGAGACTTCACGCCGCCGAGAAAGCCCTGTCCGAGGCGCTCGCCGTACTTTGTGACCGCGGTGGACGCTGGGGCACCGCCCCGGTCCTGAACGCCCTTGCTCAGGTGGCGCTCTCCCGCGGAGACTTCGGGCGGGCGATGGGGTTTCTGCGCGAAGGCGAGGCGTTGTTGCGCGAAACGGAAGACGCCTTCACGCTCGCCACGAACCTGAACATTCAGGCCACGATCTCGCAGCTGGAGGGCGACGAAGAGCGCACGGAGGCCGTGCTCGGGAGAGCGTCGGGCTCTCATCCGCGTTGCACGACAGTTGGGCGCTGGTCTACGGGTTAGTCGGGCTGGCAGGGGTCACTGCCAGGCGTGGCGAACCAGGACGCGCGGCCCGCCTCTTCGGGGCGGCAAAGGCAATGGGCGAGGCGGCCTCCGTAACGGTCGCGTTCTCACCCGCGCAAGCCCTGCACGAGCAGGATCTGGCGAACGTCAGAGCGCAACTCGACGCGGGAGCGTTCGAGGCGTCCTGGGAAGAGGGCCAGGCGATGACCCTGGAAGAGGCGGTCGCAGTGGCCCTCGCCGAGGGTGCCTGAGCGGCTACCAGCGCATGCCCCTGTAGGGGCGGTTCGCGAACCGCCCTCCCGACGTTACACCAACAACAAACGCATGCCCACGAAGATCAGCATGATCGCCAATATCGCCTTGAGGGGTCTGGCCGGGATGTATGGCGCCAGACGGCTCCCGACCAGGACACCTGGGATGCCGCCGAGGAGCA
>DATDKB010000039.1:0-7251 GCA_036520255.1 Rubrobacter sp.
TTCATGCGCCATCCCCGGCGGCAAGAATCCTTCGCAGGTCGAGGACAACGTCGCCGCCGCCCAGATGGCCCCGCTCTCGGAAGAGGCCATGCTGCGCACACGCGAGATCTACGACGAAAACGTACGCGAAGAGGTCCACCACCTGTGGTAGACGAAGCCGTACCGCGGCCGGAATATCCGCGCCCTCAGTTCCGTAGAAGGGACTGGATCAACCTGAACGGCGAGTGGCACTTCGCCTTCGACGACGCGGACGCGGGACTGGCCGAAAGCTGGCAAAGCGTTACCGCTGAAAGCCTTCGCGCGGGGGGATCGTCTTTCGGCCGCACCATAGTCGTCCCCTTCTGCTACCAATCAGAGCTGTCTGGCATCGGGGAGACGGCCTTCCACCACGTCGTCTGGTACGCCCGCACCTTCGGGCACGCGCCCGCCGGCGACGAGCGACTGCTTCTCCACTTCGGCGCCGTCGACTACCGCGCCACGGTTTGGGTGAACGGAATACAGGTAGCCTCGCATGAAGGTGGGCACACCCCTTTTTCGGCCGACGTGACGGATGCCCTCTCTAACGAGAACGTCGTCGTGGTCCGGGCCGAGGACCCGAGCCAGGACGTGACCAT
Source organism: Rubrobacter sp. (assembly GCA_036520255.1). Taxonomy (GTDB): domain Bacteria; phylum Actinomycetota; class Rubrobacteria; order Rubrobacterales; family Rubrobacteraceae; genus Rubrobacter_D. The sequence goes on from DATDKB010000039.1 coordinate 615, forward strand.
CCCGCGCGGCAAGCAGTACTGGAAGGAGGAGTCGGAGGGGATCTTCTACACGCGCACCACCGGGATCTGGCAGACCGTCTGGCTCGAGCCGGTAGGACGCCGGCGGATAGGCTCCGTGCGTCTGACCCCGGACCTGGGCGCGGCCGCGTTGGACGTCCAGGTCGGGGTCGAGGCGTTCGGGAAGGGCCTTACTCTCCGTCTCACCGTCGCCCACGAGGGCGAACGCGTGCTCGATGACCACATCGGGCTGCAATCGGCGCTCGTCGAGCGGCGGCTGCCGCTGGTCACGCGCGGCGAGCAGCCCCAGTCGCCGTACCCGGGCAGGTGGGGCAAGCCGCCGTACTGGAGCCCCGAGGAGCCTAACCTTCTCGATCTCAGGCTGGAGTTGCTCGACGCTGACGATCGGACGCTGGATGTCGTTGACAGCTACTTCGGGATGCGAAAGATCGAGATCCGCAACGGGCGGGTCTTCCTGAACAACCGTCCCCTCTACCAGCGTCTCGTGCTCGACCAGGGCTACTTCCCAGACGGCATCCTGACCGCGCCGACCGACGACGACCTGCGCCGGGATATAGAGTTGGCAAAGGAGATGGGCTTCAACGGGGCCCGCAAGCACCAGAAGATCGAGGACCCCCGCTATCTCTACTGGGCCGACCGTCTGGGCTTTCTGGTGTGGGGCGAGATGGCGAACGCCTACCAGTACTCGCCGGATTACGTGCGTAGGATCTCGACCGAGTGGCAGGACGCCGTCCGGCGCGACTACAATCACCCGTGCATCGTGGCCTGGGTGCCGATGAACGAGAGCTGGGGCGTACCCGAGGTCTCCACCGACCCGAGGCAGGCCGAGCACTTGCTCGCCATGTACCACCTCACGCGCTCCCTGGACGGCTCGCGGCCGGTGGTATCCAACGACGGTTGGGAGCACGCGCTGACCGATCTGTGCGCCATCCACGATTACAGGAACGCGGCCGTTCTGGCCGAGCGCTACCAGACCGTCGAGTCGAGCCTCGCGGAGCCCGAGAGGCGGCCGGTGTACGCGCCGGGATACGGGTATCGGGGCGAGCCGATACTCGTCACCGAGTTCGGGGGCATCGCCTTCGCGACGGCGGACTCTGAGTCCTGGGGCTACCGCACGGTCTCGGACACCGAAGGGCTCCTCCAGCGCTACAGGGCCCTCGTCTTTGCGCTGCTCGGGAGCGAGGTCGTGCAGGGCTTCTGCTACACGCAGCTCACAGACGTCGAGCAGGAGATCAACGGCCTCCTCACCTACGACCGGCGTCCCAAGGCAGACCTCTCGTGCATCCGGGAGATCACCACCGCGAGGGCACGGGCGGTCCCGGGCGGGGAACGCGAGGGGATCGAGCCTTACGAGTCATGAACGAGCGAACCTACACGAACCCCGTCCACGGCGGCTACCTGGGAGACCCCTTCGTGCTGAAGCACAACGGCGAATACTATGCCTATGGCACCGGCCCCGACGTTCCCTCCGTACCGGTGCTGCACTCCAGGGATCTCGTATCCTGGCGTTCGCTCGGTGAGGCCCTCACCTTGCGAAACGAAGGCTTCGAGGCGCTCTGGGCGCCGGAGGTCGCCTACTACAACGGAACGTTCTACATGTACTACTCGGCCGGTGGACGGGAGGGGGAGGGCCACCGCCTGCGCGTCGCCACCGCCCCGCACCCGGCCGGGCCTTTCGAGGACGGCAGTATGGTTCTCACGCCCGAGGAGCCGTTCGCGATAGACGCCCACCCTTTCCGCGACGACGACGGCGAGTGGTACCTCTACTACTGCCGCGACTTTCTCGAACCCGACGAGGAAGGCCGCGTCGGCACGGGGATCGTGGTGGACCGGCTGGTGGGCATGACCCGGCTCAGGGGCGAACGCCGCACGGTGGTCAGGCCGCACGCGGGGTGGCAGCTCTACGAGCGCCAGCGGCGGTGGTACGGCCGCGTGTGGGACTGGTACACCATTGAGGGCGCCTTCGTCCGCGAGCACGAGGGACGTTACTACTGCCTCTACAGCGGTGGCGCCTGGAGGGAGCCCAATTACGGCGTCTCCTACGTTGTGTCGGACCACCCCATGGGGCCATTCTACCTCGAGGCAGATGTCCAGGGTCCCCGCGTGCTGCGGACCGATCCAGGACGGGTAGTCGGACCGGGACACGCCTCCATCGTTTTCGCCCCGGACAACGTTCGCGAGTACCTAGTCTATCACGCGTGGGACCCCGGGCACACGGCGCGCCAGATGCGGATGGATCCCCTGACCTGGGATGGTGGGGGACCGGCGTCTCCGGGCCCGGCAGTTGGCGCGATGCCCGCGCCGCCGCTGCCCCCTTTCCTGGACAACTTCGACGGCCCAAACGGCTCGCCGCCCGACGCGGGGTCCTGGCTGACGGACGGGGGACATTGGCGGCGGGAAGGAGGGGAACTCGTGCAGAACGATCCCGGCACCCGGTCGGCCATCGCGCGGACCGTGGGCGTCGCGCCCCGGGGTGACTACATGTTCGAAGCGAACTTACGGCTGCTCGCGACCGGAGACGAGCGCGGCGGGTACGGCGCATTCGTAGAGCACGGTCCGGGCGACCGAACGCTCCTCACCCTGGCGGCGGACGGCTCCGCGCTGCTCTGCGAAAGGGAATCCCGGGGGGCCGGTCGGCGATCGATCCGGCTGGCCCTGGATCCGGCTTTCAGGACCGATGCCTACCACCGGCTGCTGGTGGGCGCGTGCGGTGGGACGTTGCAGGTGCACGTGGACGGGGTGCGCTTGGCACACGGGATCGAAGCGCCCCCAGGTGCCGCGGGATTTGGCCTGATCACAAGACAAACCTCGGCGGCCTTCGACGGGGTGAGCCTCAGCACCCAATCCTCGTAGAGTTGGGTCCTTTGGCCTCGCCCCATTCACCCATCCCTTTGGCGCAGCCAAGACGCAGCCGGGGGCGTGTTCCGGGAAGATCGGGGGTGCAATCCCTGGACGCCGGGCGGAGGCGCGGGCGAAGATGCCCGGTGCTCGTCCAGGTTGAGCCGCGATTCGACCGTTGTTAATGTGGGTACGTGAGAAGGTAGCTTGACGGGGATGCGTCGTAGGGTGCTAGCGCGGCCGAAGGAGGAAGGCATGGGGCGAGGTCTTGTGAGGGGTCGCAAGCTGACGCGGCGAGATTTCTTGCTTCTAAGCGCGGGGGCCGGCGTGGGGGTTGTCCTGACCGGTTGCGGAGCCGCCAGGGATCAGGCGGCCGTCGCGCGGACGGCAGCCGAGGGGGGATCGAACTACACAGGTCCGCCCGTGCAGCTCGGGTTTTGGAACGGGTTTACCGGCGGGGACGGCCCGATCATGCTCGACCTCGTAAACCAGTTCAACTCCAAACACAAAAACATAAAGATTGACATGATCACCATGCAGTGGGCCCCCGACTTCTACCAGAAGACCCCGTCCGCCGTGGCCGCAGGGGAGGGGCCTGACGTGGCGATCATGCACGTCGACCACCTGGGGCTCAACGCTGCACGCGGCGTGATCGTCCCGTTGGACGGTGTCGTCGAGGCTCTGGGCCTCCGGGGGAGCGACTTCGCCCCGGTCGCGTGGAAAGCCGGCATCTATGGGGGCAAGCGCTACGGCATCCCCCTCGACACGCACCCGCTCGGGCTCTACTACAACAAGGCGGTTATGAAGGACGCGGGCCTCGACCCTAACAAGCCGCCCCAGACCAAAGACGAGTACATGGAGGCGCTGAAGGAGCTAAAGGGGAAAGGCATCCGGGGTTCGTGGGTGCCGCCCTCGTATTACACGGGTTGGCACATGTTCACGTCGCTGCTCTGGCAGTTCGGCGGCGACCTCTACAACGACGACGCGACCAAGGCCACCGTCAACTCTGACGCCGGGGTCGAGGCCCTCACGTGGATGGTCGACCTCGTCAAGAACGACTACAGCCCCAAGAACGTCGCCCAGGACGGCGACGTCATCGCCCTTCAGAACGGCCAGACCGCCTTCAACTGGAACGGCATCTGGATGATCAACGTCTTCGGCGCCGTCCCCGACCTCGAGTGGGGCGCCGCCCCGCTTCCCAGGATAGGCACGGAGAAGGCGGCCTGGGCCAACTCTCACAACTTCGTGATCCCCAACCAGCCCGACCCCAACCCCGACAAGCTGCGGGCGATCAAGGTGTTTATCGCCTACGTCATAAAGAACTCCCAGGCCTGGGCGGAAGGCGGGCAGGTGCCGGCGCTGAACGCCGTGCGGGACGGCAAGCCGTTCAAGAAGCTCGAGTGGCAGCCGGAGTTCGCCAAGGAGCTCCCCTACGTCCACTACGGCTCCTCCAAACCGGGCGTCACGGAGATCAACGACAACATCCTCTACACGGCCGTCAACGACGCCGTCTTGCTCAACACAACACCCAAAGACGCGCTGGATACGGCGGTCAGCAGGGCCGACAAGCTTCTGAAACAGAACACACAGAAGTACGGGGGTTAGGGATTATGGCAGCACAGAACATCGAGCAAACGGGGGCCCAGCCCACCCCGCCGGGGTCGGGTTATCCGACGGGTGGCAAGGCGGACACGAAGAGGGCCTTCTCGTGGACGCCTTACGTTTTTCTGGCTCCCTACCTTGTGCTCTTCACGGTGTTCGTCCTCATCCCGGCCGTCTTCGGGCTCTGGATCAGCCTCCACAACTGGGACTACCTCCTGCCAGAGCAACCCTGGGTCGGACTCGAGAACTACACAAACCTCTTCACCCCGGGCTCGCCGACAGCTGGTTTCTTCTGGCAGAGCATGGAGGCGACGGGGATCTTCACGCTCTTCAGCGTGCCCCTGCTCGTGATCATCCCGCTCCTTGTGGCCCTCATCCTGAACCAGAAGTTCAGGGGGAGGAACTTTTTCCGGGCCATGTATTTCGCCCCCTACGTGCTGGGCGTGGCCGTAATAGGCGTCCTGTGGCAGTACATGCTCAACCCCGGTTTTGGGGTCATAAACTACTTCCTCGGCCTCGTCGGGATAGGGGACGGGGCGGTACCGTGGACGACGGCGCTCCCGTGGGCCTGGATCTCCCTCGTCGGCATGACCGTCTGGTGGACGCTCGGGTTCAACGCCATCATCTACCTGGCTGGCCTCCAGGACATCAACGCTGAGCTCTACGAGGCCGCCAAGGTTGACGGGGCCAACCGGTGGCAGAGGTTCTGGAACGTGACCCTGCCGGGGCTGCGCCCGGTCTTGCTTTTCATCGTCACTGTGACGATCCTCGCCTCGGCCAACATGTTCGGCCAGTCATACCTCGTCACCGACGGCGCCCCGGCCAACCAGACGCGAACGGCGATCATGTACATCGCCGAGGAGGGGCTGGAGAACTTCCGGATGGGGAGCGCCGCCGCGATGAGCTACATCCTCGCGCTCTTTTTGGTGCTGATAAGCATCCTTAACTTCAGGTTCTTGAACCAGAGAGAGGAGGACTAGAGATGCAGGGTACGACGGCGAAGCCCGGCGGGCGCAACGCCGGGGGCCTGGCGAAGAAGTTGCTCACGTACGCGGCCCTGATCCTCTTGACGCTCATCTTCGTGGCGCCGCTTTTGTGGATGCTCTCGACCTCGCTAAAACCCAACACCGAGACCACAGCTCTCCCCCTCAGCCTGCTCCCGGAGCAGTTCTCCACCGAGGGCTACTCGACCATACTCAACTCCGGCTCCCAGTCGCCGGCCCTCGTGTGGTTCTTCAACAGCATGATCGCCGGCCTCGCGAACACCGCCCTCATCCTCGTCACCGCTTCGATGGCCGCCTACGCCCTGGCACGGATGGAGTTCCGCGGAAAGAGGGTGCTATTCGCCATGATCATCTCGACCCTCTTTATCCCGCCCATCATCCTCCTGACGCCCAACTACCAGATCGTAGACCTGTTCGGGTGGCTGGACACGTTGCTGGCCGTGATAGTTCCTGGGGCGGCAGGGGCTTTCGGGGTGTTCTTCTTGAGGCAGTTTTTCCTGTCGCTACCGAAGGAGCTCGAGGAGGCGGCGATGCTCGACGGCGCCAACCGTTACCAGATCTTTTTCCGCATCATTCTGCCCCTCAGCAAGGCCCCCCTGGCGACGCTGGCCGTCCTGAGCTTCCTGACCAATTGGAACGACTTCCTCTGGCCGGTCTACGTGCTTTTCACCCCCGGCAACCTTACGCTCCCGCCGGGGCTCTCGATCCTGCAAGGTGCCTACACGACAAACTACGCGGTCATCATGGCCGGGGGCGTTATCGCGAGCATCCCGGTCCTGATCGTCTTTATTATCGCCCAGCGCTACATCATCCAGGGCGTAGCCCGTAGCGGCCTGAAAGGCTAGAGTAATGGAGGCGACGAAACCCGCCGGCCTGGCTGAGTTCGACTACTTTCGCGTTTATCAACCCTAGGGGCCGGGAGGAGAGACTTGCAAGAAGACCACGAGCTTGAGAAGGAACGCGAGACAAAGGGAGACGGCCGCTATATCATCTTCTACACCTTCGGGGACGAAGTGAAGGACAAGGATTGAACCAGCTCCGCTGGGACCCGACGCTGCGGGAGTGGGTCGCCTACGCCACCCACCGCCAGGACCGCACGTTCCTGCCGCCGGCCGAGTACTGTCCCCTGTGCCCGACGAAGCCTGGCGGCTTTCCCACGGAGATCGAGAGAGAGC
>DATDKB010000040.1:0-2907 GCA_036520255.1 Rubrobacter sp.
CCGCTCGCTTACCCAGGTGGTGAGGGAGACCCTGGAGGGGACTCTGGGCACGCTCGATTCGGCCCTTGAGGGCCTTCAGGTGGGCGACACGGTCGACGAGGCGCTCTTGGGCAGCCTCGGGGAGGTTCGCTCCGCCCTAGAAGACGTCCTTGAGCGCTCCGAAAGGGCGGTGGAGGAGGCTCAGGAGGCGCTCGGCGAGGGGCAGGGCGACGACACGACGGCGTCTCCGTAGGGACCACTCACTCTCTAGGTCCACCCTAATAGAATGTGCCTAGCGAGCCACCCCGGTGCCCTATTCACCCGAGTGCGTGGAAGGTTAATCCTTCGAACTCCGCCCGTGGGGTTCTCGGAAGTCCGAATGCAGGATGCTGCATAGGACCAGTCCTATGCTATGGGGTTTCTTATGTAAAGAACAGGGAGATGCCGCTATCCATACATAAGAAACGGAAAATACACTCCCGAAGTATCATGGTCTCTCGCAGGGGTAGCCTCGTCGGAGCGGTGCTCTACGGAGCTCCGGCCCTCTGAGCTCGAGAGGAGCACAATGATGCCGGGAACGATCGCGGTGAAGCTGCGGGTTCTTAGGGAGGAGCGGCGCCTCACTCAGAAGGAGGCGGCGCAGCTTGCTGACGTACACCTCGAGACCCTCAGGCGCCTGGAGAGCGGCGAGCGGCCCCCCTACATGCCTACGCTGACGAAGATAGCCAGGGGCTACGGCGTATCCATCGAGGAGGTGGTAGAGGGGTAGTAGCCTCCCGTACGATTCTCACACCCGCTCCGGTCTCCCGTCTTTGCTGGCGCGGCCCACTGCGCGAACTTCGCCTCTAATCGGATTCTGCGAACTTCGGATGTACGGCGTTCTACGAAGTTCGCCTTGAGGTGAATCTCCGAAAATTCGCGAGACTTGCTTTCGCAAGCACGCTGCCTGATGGGCCCCGCGAGGCGCTCCGCGGGCGTGTTTAGAGTCCCAGAAGGCGGGTAGGTGTAGATACGTTAGATACGAGTTCCCTACGACGGAGGCAAGCATGCAAGAAGGGACCCTGGTGAGATTGCCGGGAGTCGGAGATCAAGGAGGAGTATACGTTGGATTCTGAAAGAGGCAGAGAGGAAGATGAGCTACGCGGAGAAGCCGCGGAACGTCCTGCCGAAGAAGAGCTACGCGGAGAAACCGCGGAGCGTCCTGCGACTGAATCCCGAGTGGACGCCATAGGAGACGCAGCGGCCGATGCATGGCCGGCGACGCCCCGGCGCGCCGGACCCGGCGCCACACGTGTCGGGGTCGGCGCGGAAGAAGAGGCCCGTCTGGAAGAGAGCGTCCGCAGGGGCGCAAGGCGAGCCATGGATGAGAAAGAGCAAGAAGAGTCTGGCGGCGGCGGACTCTACGGCAGCCAGATAGACGCCTCCCACATCCTCGGCGCAGCCATCGCCGAGCTGGTAGGGACCTTCATACTCGTGTTCGGCGGAACTGCGGTTGCTGTGGGCGCGATCCTTGCTCGCCCGACGGCCGGGCCGCCATACGATTCCCTAGCCGTAGCGCTTGCCTTCGGACTCGCCCTGGCGGCCGTGGTCGCCGCCGTAGGTCACGTCTCCGGAGCGCACGTCAACCCAGCCGTCACCCTTGGGATGGCCTCAACGGGCAAGTTTCCCTGGCAATACACCCCCCACTACATAGTGGCGCAGCTCGTGGGGGCCGTGCTCGCGGCTTTTGCCACCTGGGTGACCTTCGGCGGAGCAGGCGCAAGGAGCGAGGCGAAGCTTGCGGCCACCTACCCCGCACAAGGGGTAGGAGACTTGCAGGCCTTAGTTGTGGAGATCTTCATCACCTTCATACTGGTGTTCGTGGTAATGGCTGTGGCAACAGACCAGAGGGCCCCGGCTGCGATCGCGCCCATAGCGGTAGGGTTCGCGCTTGCGGTGGGGGTGTTCATCGCGGGACCTGTGACCGGCGGCTCCGTCAATCCGGCGCGCTCACTAGGGCCGATGATCGTTGCCGGGGACCTTGCGAGCGTGTGGCTCTACATCCTTGGGCCGATCATCGGAGGGGTGCTGGCTGCGCTGCTCTACGACCGCACCCTGGTCCAAACCGAAGGCCCGGGCTGAGTGCGCGCTGCCGCCCACGCCCTCGGGTGAATAGCCGAATGCGTGGAAGGTAAATTCTCTAAAGTTCGCCTTGAGGGGCTTTCCACGAAGGCGTTAGGGGGATCGTGGCCAACAGGTCCTCAAGCGCCTCTCGTTCGAGGGCTTCGTGCGTCATACCCCTGGCACCGAAGCGCGCAACCACCGTGCCGTCCGGGCGCCGCAGCGCGGGTGCGTCTGGGTCGCCGGCCAGGTCGAGGCGGTAGCCTTCGGGCAGCTTGGGTACTCTGTGTGTTCTCCCCACGCCCTACTTAACGTTGCCCGAAGGCTTCTGGATCACATCCTTATTCACCGAAGTGCCTAGAAGAATAATTCTGCGAACTTCGTATTGACGGCGTTCTAAGAAGTTCGCTGGCTAGGCGGGGGTCGGCGCACCCTCGGCGGGGTCATGGCCTGCTTCGTGAGGTTCGGCCTGCCGTCCTTCGCGCCCTCCCGGTTGTAGGCGTTGAGCAGGTCGTCTTTCGCAACCCACGCCTCTGGCCCCTCGACGGTGCTGCGGTCGAGCCACACGGCCAGCGGGTCGGTGGTCTGCCTGAACTCCTCCCACGCCTTCTGCATGGCTACGGGGTAGGGGAGACCTCAATGGTTGCATCGCAACTGGCGCCCACTTCCTTCTTCGAGTCCACGATGCAGAGGTCGCGGCCCTTGCCCCCGTTGGCCGTGTCCAGGGTGTCGCCGTCGGCCACATTGATCTCGTCGAAGCCCCCACCGCCCCTAACCACGTCGGTGTCGTTAGTGTACCTGCCGGCGAGCACGCGGTCGTCGCCGCCC
>DATDKB010000041.1:0-7853 GCA_036520255.1 Rubrobacter sp.
GAGAGACGGGTGACTCCGAAGGCGGCGTACCTGGTAGCTGGCCTCCGCCTCGACCTCAGCGACGAAAGAGGGCGGCTCTTCAGGATAGACGGCGCAGGCGAACATAAAGTCCTGCCAGACGAGGAGGCCCATGGAGTCGCAGAGCTTGTAGAAGACGTCATGCTCGTAGATGCCTCCGCCCCAGACACGCAGCATGTTCATGTTAGCTTCGCGGGCCGCGGAGATGAGGGTCTCGTAGCGTTCAGGCGGGATGGCACCGACGAACGAGTCGGCGGGGATCCAATCGGCACCGCGGGCGAAGATCGGGATGCCGTTCAACACGAACCTGAAGAAACGGGTGCCAGGCTCTCCGGGGTCGGGCGATTGGTCGAGTTTCAGCGTCCTTATACCGACCCTGGACTCCCACGCGTCGAGGACTTCGCCTTCATGCCGGAGATCCACTTTCAGGTCGTAGAGGACAGGCTCTCCGAGGTCGTGAGTCCACCACAGGCGGGGATTCTTCACCGTCAGGTAGGCTGTGTCTGTGATGTCGAAGCCTTCGCCGTCGAGGACAAGGGAGCATTCGGCGACCGGATCTCCGTTCTGGGCAGTGAGCGTGACGCTGGCCTCGAGCGGACCGTCCGCCGCGAATCGTTCAGCCTCGACCCGCACGGCCACCGCTGCCCTCTCGCCCGCGGCTTCTATGTCCAGGGTGTAGAAGTGGGCACCACTAATGGTGGCGCGGCGTTCAGGGCGGAGCTCGATGGGGCGCCAGATCCCCACGGTCGGAAGCCTTGGGCCCCAGTCCCACCCGAAGCCGAACTGGGCCTTGCGCATGAAGACACGCTCGGGGTTTCGTCCCCACTGGTCGGGGTGCTCCTCGCCGGTGTGATCCAGTGGTCTGTCGAAGAGGAGGGCCAGGGTGTTCTCCTCTCCAAAACGCACCCTGTCTCCCACGTCGAAGACAGCCTCCCTGAACATATTGGCGTGCCTTCCGATCTCCTCGCCGTTGAGCCAGACGGTGGCGAACGTGTCGAGGCCGTGGAAGACGAGGCGCAGCCGCTCGTCGGGCCCGAGCGGTTGCGCGGGGCCTTCGAAGTCCAGCCTATACCACCACTCCCGGTCCTCGATCCAGGCGCACTTCTCCTCGTTGCGATCGAAGAAGGGATCCCCGATACGCCCGGCGGCCAAGAGCGCGCTGTGGACGTCTCCTGGCACGAGAACGTCGAGCCAGTGGGTGACATCTAAACGATCCTTGAATGCTCCGGCGGCAAACCCCTCACCAGGCGCATAATCACGTAGCTTCCACTGGTCGAACATTTGTCCTTCCTCTCGTATCCGAGTTGTTCATGCCCTCGGAGATCCGAATCCGCCACGGCGCTTCCCTTTTCCTAAGAAGCGTCTATCCCTTCACCCCACCCGCGGCGATACCCTGGACCAGGTACCTCTGCAGGGCCAGGAACCCGGCCACCACGGGGATACTGACAACTATCGCTGCGGCCATGAGTTGGTTCCAGTAGACGTTGGACTGGATAGCGTAGTTCCTCAACCCTACCGCCAACGTTCGTGTCGCATCGTCGGTCAAGACGCTAGCGAAGAGCACCTCCCCCCAGGCGGTCATGAAGGCGAAGATCGCCACCGCCACGATGCCAGGCATGCTGACGGGCACGAGCACGCGAAATAGTGCACCCAGCGCCGTGGTCCCGTCCACCATCGCGGCCTGTTCCAGTTCCCTGGGGATGGAGTCGAAATAGCCTACGAGCATCCAAATCGAGAACGGCAACGCGAAGGTGAGGTACGTGATGATGAGCCCTGCGTAGGAGCCATAGAGCTGAATCCCGATCGCCCTCTCCAGGTTCACGTAGATCACGAACAAGGGTAGCAAGAAGAGGATGCCGGGGAACATCTGGGTGGAGAGCACGGTGAGGCTGAACACTCCCCTGCCTGAGAATCTGTAGCGGCTGATAGCGTAGGCGGCGAGAATCGCAACGAAGACGCTTATCGCGGTCGCACCCAGGGAGATGAGGAGGCTGTTCATAAAGTAGCGGGCGAGCGGGATCGTACTCCAGATGTCCGCATAGGGCGCAAAGGTTATCCTCGAAGGTACCCAGTGGAAGGTCGAACGTACGTCGGCGAGCGGTTTGATCGAGGAAATCACGACCGTGTATAGCGGGAAAAGCGTGATCAGGGTGAAGAACGCAAGGCCTGCGACCCGGACTATCTTGAACGTACGATCCTCACGCATCGCCCTCACCTCCCACCCGCAACACGCGGATATAGACCACGGACACCACCAGCAAGAACAGGAGCAACAGCACCGACATCGCTGCCCCCAGCCCAAAGTTCCAGTCCACAAACGAGTTGACGTAGATGTGCAGTGAGAGCAGGTCCGCCGTGGCGGGCGGAGCCTGGCCGAACAGAACGTAAGGTGCGTTGAATTCATTGAACGTCCACAGGAACAGCACGAGCAGCAGCACGAGGTTGACCGGACGCAGCAGAGGGAGCGTGATCGTGCGGAACCGGCGCCACCGGGACGCTCCGTCGATGCTCGCCGCCTCGTAGAGTTCGGCGGGGATAGATTGGAGTCCCGCGAGCAACATAAGGAAAGCGAACGGCCACGAGCGCCACAGTGACGTCATCACCACGCTCCAGAAGGCGTTATTTCCGATCAGCCAGAACGGACGCTCCTTGAGAAGGTGCAGGTTGTCTACGAGTAGCGTGTTCATGGCGCCGTTGTTCTGTTGGAGCAGGAAGCTCCACGCTATGACGGCTACGTACACTGGCAGCGCGTACGGGATCAGGAAGAGCGCGCGAAACCACCTGCGCCCTCGAAATTCGCTGTTGACGAGCATGGCGGCCGAGATGCCGAGTACCCACGAGCCCCCAACCACGAGCACAGTGTAGGCGAAGGTTATGAGGAAAGACTGCGCAAGGGCACCCCCGATCGGTCCGGAAGGATCGAGCCCGTCCAGGTAGTTCCTGAACCCTACGAAAGGTGCGGCACTCCAGTTGCGTACGTAGAATTGGGTGAGCTCCAGAAAGCTTACCCCCACCCCCACTAGCATCGGGAAGATGTGCACGAGCAACTCGAAGAGGAGTGCCGGCAGCACGAGCAAATAGGGGAAGATCTGCGGCCTAACTCGTGCCTTGGGAAAAACGTGCTCGTCGGAGCGTTGCCTAACTTGTCGATTCTCAGACTCAGGCTTCTTATGTCTAGTTGATCCCATACCTAGCCGCCCCCTTGCACCTTGTGAAGGAGATGAGGGATCTCGGACGCGAACTTTGACGAGCGCACAGCATACTCCTCCCTATCCTCCTGCGGCCATCTTCTGGTTTGCTGTGGAGAGCTCTTCTTTCACCTCGCCTTCGCTCACGGCGCCACCCGTGGCGGCCCTGGCGAAGAGCTGCTTTACGGCGTCTCCTATCAGGGTCTCCATCTTGCCCTCCTCAGGGATGAGGGGCATAGGCTCCGCATTATCCGCGAGGATCTCGTTGAAAACCTTAAGCTTTTCATCGCTGAACGCGGGGGCCCCGCGTGCGTCCTCCGTGACGGGCAGGCTCTGGAACGCTTCGTTAAGCTCTATCTGCTGGCGGTTACCGGTCAAGAACTTGACAAACTCGAGGGCTCCCTCCTGGTTGGCAGCGTTGTTGAAGATGGAAAGGTTGATCCCCGCAACGTGAGACATTATGGGCTCGCCACCCTGAGGAAGCGGGTCGGGAAGCGGGACCTTCGCAACCCCGTACTCATCGTCGGGCATCCCGCCGGTCCTGAGAATCCTCTCGGCGTTATTCTGGTAGACGAGCATGGCAGCTTTGCCGTTGGCGAAGTCCGTCGGACTGCTTATTCCGTCACTGTACTCCGCGCACGCCGGGGAGGCTATCTTCTCCTTGCCGAGAAAGTTCACATACTGCGTAACGGCGCTCACGATCTCTGGCGAGTCGAAGCTCGGCTTCCCGCTCTGCGTGAAGAGTGATCCCCCGTACTGCTTCCCAAGGAAGAAGGCCCAGTGCGCATTCTCGGTTATGCTGGCGCCTTCGAGTGCCATACCCCAGCGGTCCGATGGCCCGGTAAGTTCCTTCGCCGTTGCGACGAACTCGTCCCAGGTCTTAGGAGGAGCGGAGATGCCCGCCTCTTGAAAGAGCTTCTTGTTGTAAAACATACCGTAGGAGAGCCCGTAGAGCGGCACCGAGGTCGGCGTTTCGCCCGGCGCCCCACTCGCCGCAAACGAGCTGCTCAGGAACTTGCTTTTGCCCCCGATCTTGTCGAGCATCTCCCCGTCAAACGGAAGGAATGCGCCGGTGGCCTGCAGGGAGGCAGACCACGTGTTGCCGATGTTGAGGACATCCGGTCCTTGCCCGCTTGTGGTGGCCGTCAGGATATTGTTGTACAGGTCGCTCCAGGGAATAACCTTGATCTTCACCGAGATGCCACTCTGCTTTTTGAACTCCTTGACGGCCTTCCCGAGGATCTGCTCATCCTGGTCTATGCTCGCACCCTGGTTGCTGGCCCAGTAGTTGAGCGTGTTGCCGGCACCGCCCGAGCCTCCCCCACAGGCAACGCCACCGAACAGCGTCAGCCCCGCGACTCCGGCTCCTCCCAGCCTCAAGAAATCCTTGCGGCTGAGGTAACCAGGGGTCCGGCCTCCATCCACCGAGCCATACCTCTCCCGAAGCTCGACCAGCCGTTTGCCTTCTGGCATGATCTTCACCCACCTTTGTCTCTTCCCTTGCATGAGTATAAATCAATTTGCTTTACTTAGTCAAGCTTGTGAAAATGTGAAGCAAGGTTTAGTGTGCTCGCTTGCGAGTAGATAGGATGGCGAGAGGAGTACGGGATCCGTGCAGGGCGGTACGAACCTGCTAAAGGTACGGGATTTCAACCAGCAGGTAGTTCTGGAGACCATTCGTGGGGCGAGCGGAGTAAGCCGTACCGAGATTGCGCACGACACTGGGCTCACGGCGCAGACCATCTCAAACATCGTACGTCGGCTGCTCGATGAGGGTCTTGTGGTTGAGTCTGGCAAGAAGCCTTCCGCGAGAGGCGGGAAGCCCAAGGTCAACCTGGAGATCAACCCGGACGCCGGTTACGCGCTCGGGGCCCAGATAGATCGAGACGAAATCGCGCTGGTACTCTTGAATCTTGGTGGCCAACCCCTGCGCCGCGTCAGGCACGCCATGCCGGCTGGTCAGGCTCCGGAGGAAGTTGTTCACCTGCTGGCAAAGTCGGCCAAGGAACTCATCCAGGAGGCTGGCGGGGTTGATCGTAAGATGCTTGGCCTGGGTGTGGCCTCGCCTGGCCCTCTGGACCCCGAAAATGGTGTGCTCTACGAGCCTCCGGGCTTCAAGAACTGGGAAGAGGTGCCCATCAAACAGATGCTGCAGGAGCGCACGGGATACCCGGTGCTCGTGGATAACGACGCCATGGCCGCTGCTGTCGGGGAGCGGTGGGTGGGCAAGGCTCGCGGCACAGATAACTACGCTTTCGTCTACAACGGTTGGGGCCTAGGCGCTGGTCTGTTTCTAGAAGGACACGTCTACCGGGGCGCAACTGGTACAGCCGGCGAGTTCGGTCACACGTCCCTGGACCCGAACGGTCCCGAGTGTGAGTGCGGCAACCGCGGGTGCCTCATACGGTACTGTTCTCCGAGAGAAATTATCTCGGCTGTCGAAAGGAGGCTGCACGCTGGGGAGAGCAGTTCCTTGCGGTACAGCTGGCTCAAGAAGCCTGGTCAGTTGGACCTGGCAACGATCCGTGCGGCCGCAATCGCGGGAGATCAAGTGGCGGCTGAGGAATTGGCGGCCTCCGGCCGAATGTTGGGCAGGGCAATCGTAGGCATGGTTAACCTCCTGGACTTGCAGATGGTAGTTCTGGGAGGAAAGGCCCTTGGAGAAGCGGCCTACATCTACAGACGAGAGGTCGAGGAGGCATTGCGGAAGATCCTCTACCCTGAGCGGCGGGAGGTTCGGGTCGAACTCTCAGGCGCAGGCGAAGACTCCGGGGCTGTGGGAGCAGCCTCCGTAGTCCTACACGCGGCTTACTCGCCACGATTGATGAGTTTGAGATCGGCCTGAGGCTCCACCCTGTTCTTATGTCCTACAGCAGATTTCAGTGTGGTTGACCCGTTTTGCATAATGCATCCAGGCTGTCCCGCCAAGAACTCAACTCGACTGGTTCTGCGTGCGTGGCGTGTGCGATCAATAGCAGCGCAACCTGCTGTATGGGTAGTTTGTTGTGATTGGACATAGAGGTAAAGACCCTCTCCGCAGAATACTCTCTCACACAGCCGTCTTAGCGCCAATACCGCCCGAAACGGCGGTTCAGTAGAGGACGCACCTCTTCACCAAGATGCCGACAGAGCCCAGGGTTCAAGAGTCGGTCTGCTACGAAGTGCCTGCGGAGCCCTAAGCGGACGCACCCATGGCGGCGCGAGCGAGGACCAGGAAGCCCTGCTAGCGTGGTGCCAGAGTTTGGTCGATCTGGCCGCAGCGTAGGGTAAGGCCGGCTCAGGACGGCCCGAACCTAGCCCTCTACCGCAGGGCCTTTGAATCTCGAGCACAGCCTCGCCTGCCCCTCAACCACCTTCTACCTCAGGGCGCTTGACCTTGCCGATCCGCCCCGAGCGCCGCTAGGTTCGGGGCACGGAGCTACTACGCCAGAGGAGAAGGTAATGGGCATAACCAGGGTATAGGTATCCGGGCGTCTAGCGCTCGCCTGCGGCGGGTGCGGAGAGATCATCCTCTACCTGGGGCGCGAAAGGGACTGGTACGAGTCGGGTGCCGATGGCCGCCTGAGGAAGTTCGTGTGCAGCGGGTGCGGCGCACACCTTACGCTCGCCAACCGCATGGTCGGAGTCGGCGCCCGATCCTCTCGTTGACTGCCGTTTCGGGGACGCCAAGCGCACCCCGCAAGACCGTGATGTTCCGAGCTTCGAAGCATACTATTCGGTTTCGCCCGCCTGAGGTTGGCTCCTGAGCGCCTTAGCCGAACCTCCGAAGGGTATGGCACCCCCTTTCTCTGGACGCCGGGCGCCGAAGCGGGGAACGTTTGGGGGGCTCGTGGCCCCCGAGACCTCGCGGATGCTTAGACGTTGGCCTTGGCGTGCTTCGCCTCGTGCGCTTCTAGAGCCTGGCCACCCCGGCCCTGGCGCGCTGCTCGTCCGAGAGGGAATACTTCATCACCTGAGAGAGATCGGAGTGGCCCATGAACTCCGCTAGCTCCCTGACGTGCCCCGGGTTGGCCTGCAAGAACCATGTCCCGAACGTGCGCTTGAGGTCGTGGGGCTTTACGTCTTGCTTCTTTATGCCGCTCTTCCTTACCCAGGAGTAGAGCCTTCTCCTCAGGGTGTTCTCGGTAACCCGAGTCCCCTTCTCATTAAGGAAGAGGTGGGGGAGGGGCACCTCTCCGGGTGGGACGAGCTCGTCGCGGACCTTCAGGTACCTCTTCAGCGAGCGCCCGAGCTTCGGGCTCATGGGAACGACCCTCTCCTTGTTGCCCTTGCCCCTTGCGACCCTAACCTCCTCCTCGCCGCGGGCGAAGGAGAGATCCCCCAGGGTGAGCGCCGTCGTCTCCTCGATCCTGAGCCCCGCGTAGACCATCGCAGAGAACGCCGGGCGTTGGCGGCCAGAGCCCCCGCCAACGCCCGCCGGCGGGCTTCGCGGACCCCAAAGCTTGCTTCGCTCGCATTTGTCGCATCGATTACTTGTTAATCCATGGACGAGAGTAGAATCTCGGCCTCGCGCTTGGTGAGGTAGCTCCGCTTCGGCGCCCTCTGATGGAAGCGAACCTCGTCGAGGTCCGAGGTGGGATCTGGCAGCTTCATCCTCCTGGAGACGGTCTGGAAGAAGCTCCTCAAGACCGCGAGGTGGTTCTTCCT
>DATDKB010000042.1:0-13520 GCA_036520255.1 Rubrobacter sp.
AGGACGATCACTGCGACCAGGTACGTAACGCCCCTGCGTGAGGGGGGTTCGCTGCCGGCGATCGTCGAGGCCGACGATCTCGGGACGTACGTGCTCAAGTTTCGTGGTGCTGGCCAGGGGCGCAAGGCGCTGGTGGCGGAGCTGGTTGCGGGAGAGATCGCACGCCGCCTCGACCTCCTCGTACCGGAGGTCGTGCTCGCCTACCTCTCCCCCGAGCTCGGCCGCTCGGAACCCGACCCGGAGATACAGGACCTCCTGAAAAGGAGTTCCGGATTGAACCTCGCGCTCGACTACCTACCCAGCTCCCTCGGGTTCGACCCTCTGGTGGAGCCGCCCGACTCCGAGCTCGCCTCGCGCATCGTGTGGTTCGACGCCCTGGTGACCAACGTGGACCGCACCCCACGCAACACCAACCTTCTGGTCTGGCACCGTCGCCTCTGGCTCATAGACCACGGCGCTTCGCTCTACTTCCACCACAACTGGCCCGAGAGGGACGGGGCGGCCCTAAAGGTCGTGAGTCGGCGTCCGTTTGCGGCCGCGCGGGACCACGTGCTGCTCCCCTTCGCGAACTCCATAGCGGAAGCCGATGCGGCGCTGGCCCCGAGGCTTACCCCCGATGTTCTGCGTGCGATAGTAGACCTGATCCCCGCCGAGTGGCTCGCCGATGAGCTAGGGTTCGCGGACGCCGAAGAAGTACGCGCGGCCTACGTCGCCTACCTGAGCGCCCGTCTTCGGGAACCGAGGGACTGGGTCCGGGCGCTGGAAGAAGCCGCGCGATGAGCCTCTTCGAGTATGCCCTCCTGCGCGTTGTGCCGCGGGTCGAGCGCGAGGAGTTCATAAACGCCGGGGTGGTGCTGTACTGCCAGGACGCCAGGTTCCTCGACGCGCGCGTCCACCTCGACCCCGAACGCCTGCGGGCGCTCGATCCCAACCTCGATCCGGAGGCCGTAAGGGCGCACCTGGCGGTCGCGCGCCTGGTGTGCGAGGGCGGACCCCAAGCCGGCGCCGTCGGACTATTGCCCCCTGTCCAGCGCTTCGGGTGGCTCGTCGCGCCCCGCAGCACCGTGGTGCAGCCCTCTCCCGTCCACACCGGCTTCGCGAACGACCCCGAAGAGGCCATAGAGCATCTCCTGCAGGTCATGGTCCGCGCGCCAACGTAACACGTCCGGGCACCTCATTCGCCCGCAGCAGTGCTGCAACACCCCTTCTCACCCGACCGATGTCATGGACCGTAACCTACCCGCAGCCAGACGGGAAGCACTGTCGCCACGCCCAGGGCGTGGACCGTTGCTTAGAACGCGCTACGGTGATAGCGTTGACAGCGAACATGACCGGCACATCCATACCAGGACTTGGCAAGAGGGTCACCCTACGCGACGTCGCCCGCGAGGCGGGGGTCTCGATCAAGACGGCTTCCCGGGTCGTGAATAGGGAACCCCAGGTGAACGAGGCGACGGCGGCCCGGGTGGCAGGGGTGGTCGAGAGGCTCGGCTATCGGCCGAACGAGCTGGCCCGTGGCCTCAAGGGAAGTCGTTCCCGCACCATCGGGTTGGTAATCGCCGATGTCTCGAACCCCTTCATGGCCACCTGCGCCCAGGCCATAGAGGCTGTGGCCAGGGAGCACGGTCACGCCCTGATCCTCTGCGACTCCCACGCGGACATAGGCGAGGAGGACGCCTACGTCGGGCTGCTCACGCAGCGCCAGGTCGACGGGCTGCTGATCGTCCCCGCCCGTGGGCATGACACCCACCTCAAGGCGGAGCAAGAGGCCGGTCTTCCGGTGGTGGCGTTCGACCGGCCGGCCGAGGGCGTCCAGGCCGACACGGTGCTGGTTAAGAACCGCGCTGGCACAAGGGAGGCAACGGAGCATCTGATCTGGCACGGCCACGAGCGCATCGCCTTTGTCGGGGACGTCCGTCACTTTTACACCGCCCGCAAACGCCTGGAGGGCTATAAAGAGGCGCTGAAAGCCGCGCACCTGAAACCCCTTCACAGCCTCGATGCCCACAGCATCGAGCTGGGCGAGGAGGCGACGAAGGGCTTCCTGGAGGCGCCCGATCCCCCCACGGCCCTGTTCGCCGCCAACATCCTGACCGCCCTGGGCGCCCTCAGGGCCATCGAAGACCTGGAAATGAGCATCCCCGAAGACCTCGCCGTGATCGGCTTCGACGACTTCGAGCTCGCCCACGTCCTGAGGCCCCGCTTTACCCTCGTACGCCAACCGGCTGCAGAGCTTGGCCGCCGCGCCGCCGAGATGCTTTTCGACCGCCTCGACGGCGAGGGCCGTCCCGAACCCAGGCGCCTCGTCCTGCCAACCGAGCTGGTCATCAGAGAGTCCTGCGGCTGCCCCCCAGAGCTAGCCTCCTAGAGCACGCCCCGCGTTCTGTTAAAAACTCGCCAGAGGCATTGACAACGTTATCAGCAACCTTTAGATTGCCCGTTATCGATGCTGACAAGGTTGTCAGCGTCTGTTTGGGGAAGGGGGTGGCCGCAAAGTATAGGACTCGGTATTTGGGATGCATCTTGAGGTGAGTCGTGGCGTCCTTGTGTGTCGGGAGTGTCGCTGGGTTCGCCGGGGACGAGGGATTTTTCGGTTATGAGCACAAGGGGCGTCAGGCTTGTTGCCGCTTGGCTGTGAGACGGCGCGTCTTGTGGGCGCACCAAATACGGCGGGAACGGAAGCGGTAGGTAGGGATCGTGGTCAACGAGGGCGGTGGGCGCCGCCTATCCGAGGAGAGGAGTAAGACGTGGCCGAGAACGTGCGAGAGGCGGGGACTGGCACCCCGCGGGTGACAGGGATCCTGGTGGCGACGGCGGTGGTGTCGGCGATCGCGGGCTTCCTCTACGGCTATGACACCGGCATTATCTCCGGTGCGCTCTTGCAAATCCGAGAGGAGTTCGATGTCGGCGACGGGTGGCAGCAGGTGATCGCAGCGGGGATCCTGGTCGGCGCCGTGATTGGAGCGCTCGTCGGAGCGCGCCTCTCCGAGCGGTTCGGCCGCAAGCGCACCATCCTGGTCATCTCGGCGGTGTTCGTGATCGGGACCCTGTCTTGCAGCCTCGCGCCAACGCCGCTCACGCTCGCACTCGCAAGGGTGCTGCTGGGCTCGGCGGTCGGCGGGGCAACTCAGACGGTCCCGATGTTCGTCGCTGAGCTCTCCCCGCCAAAAATCCGTGGGCGACTCGTTTTGGCCTTCCAGGTGGCGATCGGGGTCGGGATCCTTACCGCGACCATCGTCGGGGCCAGCCAGCTCTTGGATTGGCGACTGATGATCGGGTTGGCGGTGCTGCCGGCGGCGCTCTTGCTGGTGCTGATGCTGCCCGCGCCCGAGAGTCCGCGCTGGCTGGTCAAGGTCGACCGGACGGACGATGCCAGGAGCAACCTGCAGCGGGTGCGGGGCACGGAGGACGTCGAGGCCGAGCTGCGCAGCATCGAGGAAGTGGAGGAGGAGAGGCGCCAGACTTCTGTACGCGGTTGGAAGGGGTTGGCCCTTCCGTGGGTACGCCCCGCCCTCATCATGGGCTGCGGAATGGCGCTCTTCACCCAGCTAAGCGGCATCGAGATGATCGTCTACTACTCGCCGACGATCCTGACCGGCGTCGGATTCGAAGAGTCTGGGGCGCTGTTCGTCAGCGTCGCGCTCGCGGTGACCTACGTGATCATGAACTGCGTCGGCCTGGCGATCGTGGACCGCGTCGGTCGTCGCCGGCTCTCACTCATAATGACCCCCGGCGCGGCGCTGGCCTTGGCGGTGCTAGGGGCGTTGTTCCTGACCGGGGAGGTCACCGCCGGCACGGCCCCGTTCGTAGTTGCGTGCCTGATCACGTTCATGTTCTTCACCGCGGGCGGATTGCAGGTGATGGGCTGGCTGACCGGCTCCGAAATCTACCCTCTGGGCGTGCGTGGCGCGGGAACCAGCGCGCAGGCTGCGACGCTCTGGGGTTCCAACGTGATCATCACCCTCACCCTGCTCACGATGATCAACGCGATCGGCGTAGGGCCCAGCATGTGGGTGTACGCCGGGTTCAACGTAATTGCGTTCTTCTTCGTGTTGCGATACTTCCCGGAGGTCGCGGGGCGCAGCCTCGAGGACATCGAGACCTCGCTGCGCGAGGGTACCTTCTATCCCGGCGGGGTACCCATCAAGAGTGAGGACGAGCGGGAGAAGGTGGCTACCTGATCTCGCCCCAAACCCGGGGAAATCCCGAGCGCAGGGAAGGCTGCGCTACCAGCGGTGGGAGAGCTTGGGATGGGGCGATTAGAATGAGCTTCGACCGCGTGTAACGCTACGAGAGAGAGGCGGGGCATGGACAACGGCACAGGAGCGAACAAGAGCGTCGTCTGGGACGGCAACGGGGGCGTCGGGGTGGAGTCCAGGGAGGTGCCCGAGCCGGGTCCGGGAGAGCTGAGGGTTCGGGTCGCGGCATCCGGGCTGTGCGGGACGGATCTGCACATCGCCTCGGGCGAGTACCCCCTCGCCAGCCCCGGCGTCACTCTGGGCCACGAGTTTTCGGGCACCGTGGTGGAGGCGGGCGAAGGTGTGGATGCCTTCGCCGAGGGCGACAGGATCGTGGTAGACCCGAACATCCCGTGCCGCGTGTGCCGCTACTGCCACAGCTCGCGACCTCACCTGTGCGAGAGCCCGCAGGCCATTGGCGTCACCCGCGACGGGGGTCTCTCCGAGTTCGCGCTGATTCCGGCGCCGCAAGCATACCGGGTGCCCGATGGTCTGCCCGACGAGGCGGCCGCCCTGACGGAGCCACTGGCCTGCGCGTTGCACGCGGTCGACCTGGGAGGCCAGCGGCCGGGCGATCAGGCGCTGGTC
The DNA here is from genome assembly GCA_036520255.1 of Rubrobacter sp. GTDB lineage: Bacteria > Actinomycetota > Rubrobacteria > Rubrobacterales > Rubrobacteraceae > Rubrobacter_D. The sequence continues at coordinate 4,827 of DATDKB010000042.1, forward strand.
CTCGGGGCCGGGCCGATCGGCATCCTGTGCTCCATGCTCCTCGTGGCGGCGGGCGCCTCGGAAGTTCTGGTCAGTGAGCCCAACGCGGACAGGCGCGAGCGGATCCGCCGTATTGGCGCGGAGCCCCTCGACCCGGAGTCGGTGTCGGAGGCGATGGCAGAGAGGGTGTTCGAGTGCGTAGGGAGGCCCGAGACGATGCGGGCTGCGGTGGAAGCCGCGAGGCCCGGCGGAACGGTCATGTGGGTCGGGGTGGCCCCGCCCGACGCCGAGGTTCCCGTCAAGCCCTACGATGTTTTCAGCCGCGAGCTGACCATCCGCGGTTCTTACACGAACCCGTATGTAATGGACCGCGCGCTAGCCATGCTCGCCTCGGGCCGCCTCGACTGGGAAGTCATCGTCACACACCGATTCGCCCTGGAAGACTTCGGTGAAGCCTGGGCCGCGCACCGCGAAGGCGTGGGACTTAAGATCTCCGTCCAGCCGGAGACGGACACTTCGTAGAATCCCACGGGAGGGATTTCTCCGCCGTCTTCCTGCAGGCAACACCCCCCACGAGCAAGTGACAAAGGCCGTGTTGTTGGTGGCCAGGTTCGCGTTCCTGATCGTGGCGCTCGCTTCGTGCGGGAACGAGGAGGAACCTGACCCGGCAGACGCACAAGCGAGGTGGCGTCCCGAGCCGGGCCTGAGCTGGCAATGGCAGCTCTCCGGTCCTGTAGACGCCTCCTTTGACGTGGACGTCTACGACGTCGATGGTGCCGAAACCCCGGCCACCACCGTGGACGAACTGCACGCTGGCGGCGCTAAAGTCGTCTGCTACGTCAGCGCCGGGTCATGGGAGAGGTGGCGCCCCGATGCAGGCGATTTCCCCGCGTCATTAAAGGAGCGAGATCTCGACGGCTGCCCGGCGAGAGGTGGCTCGACATCCGCAAGGTCGGAACTTTGCATCCGATCATGGAGCGCAGGATGGAGGTGTGCCGCCGGAAGGGCTTCGACGCCATCGAGCCGGATAACGTCGACGGCTACGCCAACAAGAGCGGCTTCCCCCCCACCTACAAAGACCAGATCGCCTACAATCGTATGCTCGCGACAGAGGCGCACGAGCACGGTCTGTCGATAGCCCTAAAGAACGATACCGCCCAGGTCGACGACTTCGACTTCGCCATGGTCGAAGAATGCTTCTCCTACGAGGAGTGTGGCAAGTACTCGCCGTTCGTCAGAGCCGGGAAGGCGGTCTTCATCGCCGAGTACGGCGGCAAAGATATGGCCGCCAGGTGCGAGAGGGCGCATCGGCTGGACTTCGGCCTGATCTTCAAGCGGCTCGATCTCGGTGCCTGGCGCCGTGCCTGCTAGCGCGCTATGTCCTTGAGCGGAAGGTTTCGACACCGCCACGAACTGCTGAATCGGGTCGCAAACCGGCTCGGTCAGCGGGCCACAACGACCGTGCACTTGGCGTGGGCGGCGACGTTCTGGCTCACGGATCCCAGTAGCAACCCGACGAACCCGCCGCGACCGCGGGAGCCGATCACGACCACGTCGGCTTCCTCGGAGAGGTCTATAAGCAGCTTCGCCGCGTTGCCCTCCCTGACTCGGGGTTGCACGAGAACCGGGGATCTTCTCCCAGTACGTCCCTGACCGTATCCATCAACAGCTGCTCCGCCGCCTTGCTCGCCGCCTCGGTGGAACTCTGTGCTTCGTGCACGGAGACCGTGCCCGTCGACGGTGGTGGCGGCGGGGCCAGGTAGGCCGTCAACGCGACGATCTCCGAGCCGTGCACAACCGCCTCGTCGCCGGCCCACTCGAGGGCCGTCCGACTTGCCGGAGAGCCGTCAATACCAACGAGGATCTGCTTCCACGGTGCCATAAAACGCTCCTTTCGACGCGCATCACGCGAAAAAGCAGCCGCCCGTTCCTGGCGCTAATCGTTTTTCTGGACGGAGGCGCGGCCTCGCTTTAGCCGCCGCGCCCGGGGGTCAGGGTTTCGTCGCCGCCCGTCTGGACGACCATCACGTTGCAGACCGCGTTCTTCACCACTTCCCTCGGGACAGAACCCAGAGCCTCGCCTTCGGCGGCGCCGAGGCCGCGGTTGCCGACCACGATCAGGTTCGAGGGATCAGAGCCCGCGACCTCGAGGAGGGCCTCAGCCGGGGTGCCGGCGACGATCCTGTGGTCGATGTTGCGGGCGCGCTCCTTCTTGAGCTCCTTGATCGAGATCCGGATAGCCTCCCTTGCGGCCTCCTCCCCGTACAACTCCTGATGCTCGCCGGCCGCGGCCAGCGATGATGGTTGCTCGGGAGTAGCCTGCGGGTTGTAGGCCGAGATGACGAACAGGTCCGCGTCGGCGGCCGCGGCGACACCAGCGGCGTGGCCTACGGTCTTCAGGGAGTTTGGCGTCCCGTCGGAGCCGACCACCACCCGGTTGTAGACGTTGTCTATACGGCGCGGCGCGCCCAGGGGCATGATCTCGGACTCCTCGGTCTCTCTAGGCGGGCTCACGAAGAGCATCGCGACGGCGCCGATGCCGAACAGCACGCCGGCGAAGACGATGGCGTTGGTTCCGTCGCCACCGAGCACGTTCTCGAAGATCCAACCGAACGTCACGGTCTGGATGAGCATGGGAACGACGATCATCATGTTGACGATGCCCATGTACACGCCCAGACGTTCCTTTGGCACCATGCTGGCGACCAGGATGTAGGGGACGCCCATCATGGAAGCCCAGGCGATGCCTAACAGGACCATGGGTAGGAGAGCGACGTACTGGTTGCCGACCTGCGAGAGCGCGAGCATGCCTATCGCGGCGCCCACGAGGGCGGCCGCGTGGATCCACTTCGCGCCGAACCGGGCCGCGAACCCTATGAGGGCCAACGCCGCGAAGATGGTCACGAAGTTGTACGTGTTGTTCATCAGGCCGACCCACCCGGCGGCCTGCTCGAAACCCTTTTCTTCCGGGGTGACACCGAACGCCGACTCGCCGATGCTGGTCGCGACGAACTGCCAGTAAACGACTATCGCGTACCACTGGAACAGGTACACCACGCCGATTTTGTGCATCCCGAACGGCATCGCGCGTACCGCGGTCACGATGTCGCCTATGTACGTCGCGGGGCCACCCGGTCTCGCCCTCAGCTCGGCGAGCTCCTCGGGGGTCGGGGGGATCTCCTTGGTCGAGATGACGGAGATCAGGACCGTGGCGATGGAGCAGAAGGAGCCTATAAAGAACGCCCAGAACACCCAGAAGGGGATGCCAGCCGCTGTGGTGCCGTTGATCAACTACTGGAACACGAACAGCGAGAGGTTGGCCGTGACGGCACCGGCGCCGACGAACATGATCTGCGTCAGGAAGCCGCGGGCGAGCTGGGAGTCGGGCAACTTGTCGGAGATGAATGCCCTGTAAGGCTCCATCGCGGTGTTGTTGGACGCGTCGAGCAGCCACAGGAGGACGAAGGCCATCCACAGCGCGAACACGAACGGCCAGAGGAACAGAATGATAGAGCACCCGATCGCGCCGATCAGGAAGTACGGCTTTCGTCGGCCCCAACGGTCGCTCCACGTCCGGTCGCTCATCGCGCCGATGAGCGGTTGGATCAAGAGCCCGGTAACCGGTCCAGCCAGGTTCAGGAGCGGCAGCTGGGCGGGGTCAGCGCCGAGGAACTGGTAGATCGGGTTGATCGCGGTCTGTTGCAACCCGAAGCTGTACTGGATCCCGAAGAAGCCGAAGTTCATCAAGAGTATGGCCCGGAAACTGAGCAGCGGTTTGCGCTCTATGTCTACGCTCGGAGCCTCCTGCGAACCTTCCTGCGCGGCGATCGCCATGTAAAAGCCTCCTCCTGTTTACGCCTCGCGGTAGCCGGTCACGCTGGGCCTCTTACCAATGGTTTTCGCGATGACAAGCCCCCTGCTACGCACACTCCATGCCCGTCTCCCGCCGGGCCGCTTCCCCTATTTCTTCCCCCTACTAAAACCGATTAGTAGAATTTCCGGGCAAAGTATCATCCGTTCCATGCGCTGTCAAGCGCTCGGAACGAAAAGGGGTCGCCCGCCGGCGCGGCCGGATCGGTGGGCTCGTAGACGTGTGAGCGACGACGTGGATAATACGGGACGATGTGGACGAGGAAGAGACGGTCGCCAACCATCGGGGACGTGGCGAGGCTAGCCGGCGTCTCCCCAACCACCGTGTCCTTCGTGCTAAACGACGTCGCCGGTAGCGGCATCTCCGAGGCGACGCAGGAGCGGGTCAGGGCCTCCGCCCGCAGGCTCCGGTACCGGCCGAACGCCACGGCGAGGCTGTTGCGCACGGACAGGTCGCACGCCATCGGCTTCGTCACCGGCGAGATCGCCTCCACCCCGTTTGCGGGGGATGTCGTCGAGGGCGCGCAGGAAGCGGCCTGGGAGGCGGGCAAGATCCTGATGATCGTCAACACAGGCAAGAACCAGAGGATCGAGGAGGCGGCCGTCGGGATGATGCTGGAGCGCCGGGTGGAGGGCATCATCCATGCGTCCATGTACCACCGGGCCGTCGAGCCACCCGCCGACTCCCGGGAGGTACCTACGGTCCTGCTCAACTGCTACTCCGAGGACGGCCTCTGGGCATCGGTGGTCCCTGACGAGGTTTCCGGGGGGCACAGGGCTACGGAGGTTCTGCTCGGCAAGGGGCACGAAAGGGTGGGCTTCATCAACCTCGATCCCATCCTGCCCGCGGCGAACGGCCGTCTTCGAGGATACAAACAAGCACTCGGGGCCCGCGAATTGCCATTCGACGATTCCCTCGTGACGAACGGCGACGGCACCGCGAGCAGCGGGTACCGGCTCGCCGCGGAGTTGACGCGGATGCCGAACCCCCCGACGGCTCTCTTCTGCGGCACAGACCAGACGGCCATGGGGGCCTACGAGGCGCTCAAGGAACGCGGCCTCCGAATCCCCGAGGACGTCGCGGTCGTCGGCTTCGACAACCAGGAGCTTATCGCCGCCCACCTCAGGCCCGCCCTCTCCACCGTCGCGCTGCCGCACCACGAGATGGGCCGTTGGGCGGTCAACCACCTCATCGATCAGGCCGAGCGCGACAACCCGACGCCGGTCCAACACGTGATCGACTGCCCCTACATAGAACGAGAATCGGTCTGATAGCGACTAGGGGAATTAGGAATTGGGTCTGTTAACGGACGATTCCTCTTTCTCGTTTAGCCTCGGTCTCTCTCCAGCAGAACCATCATGATGATGCCGGCGAGGAGCAGGTCTTCCTCTTCTTCGGAGAAATCGGCGAGCCTGTCGATGCGGAAGCTGCTCTCCAAGACGGAGGGTTGTTTTTGTAGCCGCAGCAAGTCCTTGCCGTAGAGTTCCGCGACGTAGGCCGGGTTAAAGAAGAGGCCGCCCAGCGCGTCGCCCAGGGGAAGGGCCTCCATCACGCCGTCGAGGACCTTGGTCCACGGGTTCTCCTCGCGGATCGAACCTGCTTCCGTACCGTACGCGTCGTCCAGGACGTACGCGCTGCTCCACAGGGACTTCATTCCCCGCCGGCCGACGGCACCGATAGGGTGGCCGTCGGGGCCACTGATCGCGTACCTGGCGCTGAAGTCGAGCATCCTGTCGGCCTTCATGCGGAACAGCAAGCGGCTCTGGGTCTCGTCCCCGTAGACCCCGACGTTCTCCTTCAGCTTGAACTTCTTCTTGCGGACGTACGCGACCTGTCGTCCTGTGGCGTCTTTGATCTTTATGCGGGTCCCGATCGTTACGATCTTGAAGCTAAGATCCAACGGATAGCTCAACATGAACCTCTCCCATCTCTACGACGTTCACGTTGGCCTTTTCGAGGGACCTTTTTAGCAGTCGGGTCGCCTCCCTGGCCCGGACGATGTCCTGACGGCGCAGCTCGCGCAGGAAGGCGGCGACCTCGAAGTCTCCGTCGCGCTCGGCCTCGAGGATGCACGCCTCGTAGGGCTCGATGCTCCTCAACACGCCGAGGAGTATCTCCGTCACGTCGCGCCGTTCGGTGTCCGTTACGAAATCCTGACTCCCTGCGGGAAAACCTTTGCTGGCGTTCAGCATCACTATCCTCCTCGGATATTCACGTTTCATACGTATACGCACAGGGCGCGCGAATGGCGTCAGGTACGTATCGACGTTCGCCGAACCGATGCCCCCGAGCCGGGTAGGTCGGGGGCATCGGTTCTCTCGAACGACCCTTTAACGAGCTTCGATCATGTCGGCGATCAGGGGATAACGGTACTCGCCGTCTTTGCTCACGCGGTATGCCGCGTACGCGCCATGCACGAACGGAACGATCGTAATCAAAGCCATCACCGGGACGAGAAGGAACCCGATCAGGACGAGCATCAGGAGCGTCGTCATGGCCCATCCGGCAAACAGGATCACCAACCACGCCACCTGGTACCACATCGACTGCAACGCCTGGAACGCCACCCGGCTCGACCTGTCCCTGTAGACCAGCCAGATGACCAGCGCCGCCACAGGCCCGAGGAACCCGGTGACGAGGTTGAGGAAGATGCTCAAATGCGCGAGCACCGACCACGTTCTCTCCTCCCGGGCGCCCATCGTCACCGAACCCTGCTCCCGAACACCCCCCTCGCCAGCTCCCTCGTCGCCGACTACCCCGTAATTATGGTCCTTCGCCTCCACTAGCGCTCCTCTCTGTCGATCCACGTTCTACGCGAATACAAGGTAACTCCGAACCATGAGCCCGGCATCGGTCCAGGGACCGAATGTAGCTAGGTCCGGAGACCAGCATTTCAGCCAGAACGCGCACGGCGGCACCGTCCGTCGACAGCAGCGGATCGCCCTGCGGAGATCTCTTGTTCGAATAGTTAGCCGGCTAACTATTCGCGAAAGCTGAAATGCTGCCGTTGGCGTGGCAGACTTGGGATGGAGAGTGATGGGGAGATCTAGCAACAGCGAAGCCGGCTCGACGGGGGATGGGCATCGTATCTTTGCGGCGCTTTACGACCCGCTGGGTGTTTCGATGGAGCGAGGGTGGATGGGTCGGCGTAGGGAGCGGCTGCTCGGAGAGGCGCGTGGCGCGGTGCTCGAGATCGGGGGCGGCACCGGGGCGAACTTGTCGTACTACGGCGACGTGGAACGGGTGACCGTTGTCGAGCCTGATCCCTTTATGCGCAAGAGGCTTGGTCCGAAGAGCGTGGCCGCCCGCGTCCCCGTCGAGGTTTCGGCGGCCGGGGCCGAGGCGTTGCCTTTTGCCGACGGCAGTTTCGATAACGTGGTCTCGACGCTCGTGTTGTGTACGGTCCCGGATCAGGGGTCGGCGCTAAGGGAGATACGGCGCGTCTTGCGCCCGGATGGGCGGCTGCTGTTTATCGAGCATGTCCGCGCCGCGGGGTCCATGGCCCGCTGGCAGGATCGCATAGCGCCCCTCTGGGGGAGGCTCCTCGCCGGCTGCCACCCCAACAGGGACACCGTCGCGGCCATCGAGCGGGCCGGGTTCGAGATCGAGACGCTCGAAAACCTCTACCCGCCGGTACTCCTCTCGGGCCTCACGCCACACGTCCAGGGCTCGGCAACCGTTCGGCACGCTTGATGGTCGGGGCGGTATGCTAGGATCAACGGACCGATGAGTGGTCCCGCAGCGCATCCTATCTCTTCATGACCCGCCGGGAGAGCTTGCTCTGGGCCATTTCGCTCGCTTTCGCGGTGTTCGTGGTCGATCAGGGGACAAAGTCTCTTGTCGAGGGCTCAATGCGGGTCGGGCAGAGCATCAGCCTCGTTCCCGGTCTGCTCGACCTTACCTACATCAAGAACGACGGCGGAGCGTTCGGTATCCTCGGCGGGAGCCGGCTGCTTCTCCTGGCCGGGAGCGCCGTCGCCGTCGTGGTCGTGCTCTGGTTGCTGTTCTCGGGTCGGCCCACGAAGCTCGCGACGCTCGGATGCGGCCTGATCCTGGGCGGAGCCGCCGGCAACCTGCTCGACCGCCTGGGCAGCGGGGCGGTCACGGACTACGTTCACTTCAGCTTCTGGTACATCTTCAACGTAGCCGACGCCGCCATAGTCGTAGGCGTCAGCCTATTGCTACTCTCCGCACTGCGTAACCCCGAGAAAGGTTAGAGAACCGCTGCGGAGCCGCGGTTCTTGCATAAGTCTCCATCGTTTTCGCGCACGGCCTTCCACGCTATAAAGCATCATGCCGAGTACGGCCGAATAGCAACGCCACCGCACACGGTCTTACATCTTGTGCTGGCCGTGGATTCCCGCTTGCGCGGGATATGACGTGTGTGGGGCGGGAATGGCAGGTAGGAAGGACCTGTCGTACGCCCGCCTCACGTCCCCCTCTCCGCCGGTTCTACATCCCTGCTGTCCTGGGAAGACGAGCAGAAAAAATAGTCCATTTGCACGATGTGCCTTCCCTGACGACCTTGCTACTCTGTATCCGGCTTGGGAAGCCGGATACAGAGTAGGAGTTTGGACCCTTACCAGAAGAAGACTTACGTTCTAGACAACCAGCAGTCCGTGGCGTCGTCGCCTGCCTCCCGTTATATGGCCACCCGGATCTGCGGTAGGGATAGATCGTAAGATGGAAGAACCGATGCTTCCCCCGGGCTACTATCTCGACGAGTCGGACCCCGACATCATCACGTTGCGACGCGCGGACGACACCTTCGTCGCCGCCTTCAGCGCACAGGGAGCGACCAGGGAGGGGATTATCGAGGCCGCTATGCAAGATTCCAGAGACCT
>DATDKB010000043.1:0-2985 GCA_036520255.1 Rubrobacter sp.
TAGAGTTTATCAAGGGTCAGCTCTTGAGCATCACTCAAAGCCAGGCCCAGAGCGCATTTACCTTCGGGGCGATCATCTCTATCCTGCTCGCCCTCTGGGGCGTTTCGGGGGCGTTCCGCTCGGTCATGGAAGCCATGAACGTCATGTACGAGGTCGAGGAGGACAGACCTTTCTGGAAGGTCTACGGTATCTCGATATTTATGTCGCTCGCGGTGGTCGTTCTGATGATCGGGGCGCTCGTGCTTGTGGTCTTCGGCCAGTCCATCGGCGTGACCGTCGCCGACCTGGTCGGGCTCGGGTCCGTGTTCGCGATGGTCTGGAGCATCCTGCAGTGGCCCGTCGTTGCATGCGTCGTCCTCTTCGCCTTCGCCCTGATTTACTACTTCGCGCCGGCTGCCAAGCAGAAGTTCCGTTGGATCAGCCCGGGGTCGATCCTCGCCTTCGTGTTCTGGCTGATCTTCTCCTTGCTGTTCTCGCTGTACGCGAGCACCCTCGGGGGCAGTTCCTACAACGAGACCTACGGGTCGCTCGCAGGCGTGATCGTGCTGATGCTCTACGTCTACTACTCGGCCCTGATCATGCTCGTAGGCGCCGAGATGAACCAGGTGATCGAATGGCACATCCCCGGCGGCAAGGACGAGGGAGAGAAAGTCCCCGAAGTTGACCGTAAGCCCGACATCCGCCGCCTGAGCAGGGAAGAGAACCGAAACGGCGAAGACCGGTAGCTCAGGACCGGCCGCACGCACCGTGCAAGCGTGAAAATCTACGGCCTCGACTTCACGAGCGCCCCAGGCCGCCGGAAACCCCTCATCGTCCTCGGCTGCCGGCTCGAAAGCGATTTCCTGGGCGTAGAGGACTCGGAGACGCTGACCGATTTTTCAGGCTTCGAGGGGTTCCTGCACAGGCCGGGACCCTGGATTTGCGGGATGGACTTCCCTTTCGGCCAGCCGAGATCCCTCGTTTCTGCCCTGGGATGGCCCGGGTCTTGGGAAGGCTACGTCGGCGAAGTCGGCGGCCTCTCCAAAGACGAGTTCGAGGATGGAATCCGGGCGGACATGGCCACCAGACCTCCTGGCAGCAAATGGCGTTACAGGCTCGCCGACCGCAGGAGCGGTTCGAGCAGCGCGATGATGCTTTTCCGGGTCCCTGTCGGGAAGATGTTCTACCAGGGAGCGCCGCGCCTCCTCGCCTCGGGCGTGCGCGTGGAGCCCTGCCGCCGCAACGGGGACGACCGCGTCGCCGTCGAAGCCTACCCGGCCGTCGTCGCCCGACGGTTCCTCGGCCGCACGGCCTACAAGCGGGACACCGTCCCCGACACGCCCGAAAGAAGATCCGCACGGGAGAAGCTGGTCGCCGGCCTGGAGTCCGCGACCCTGCGGGAGGCCTACGGCTTCACCGTAGAGATCGATGACCCCTGGAAAGAAGAGTTCGTGAGGGACCCTTCCGCCGACGCCCTCGACTCGCTGCTGTGCGCGGTCCAGGCGGCGTGGGCTTATCTAAAGCGGGACGAAAACTACGGCGTCCCGCCGGAGTGTGATCCCGACGAAGGGTGGATCCTCGATCCGGCCCTGCTTGTAGGATAGAAGAAAGGAAAAACGATGGCATACGGAGACAAGTTCGAGAATGCGCTCGTCTACGCCTCCCAACTACACAAAGACCAGGTCCGAAAAGGAACCAGCACTCCTTACATCACCCACTTGCTGGCGGTAGCGTCCATCGTCGGCGAGAACGGGGGCACGCAAGACGAGGTGGTCTCCGCCCTCCTGCACGACGCCCCCGAGGACCAGGGCGGCGAGCCCACGCTAAGAGAAATCCGCGACCGCTTCGGCAACGAGGTCGCGGAGATAGTAGATGGCTGCACGGACACCTACGAGAACCCGAAACCACCCTGGCGCGAGCGCAAGGAGCGCTACCTGGCCCACCTCGCAAACGCTTCCGATTCCGTACGCCTCGTTTCGTCCGCGGACAAGCTACACAACGCCCGCACCGTCCTCTCCGACTACAGGCTACTCGGCGAAGACCTCTGGACCCGGTTCAACGGCAAGAAAGTAGGCACGCTCTGGTACTACCGTGCCATCGTCGACACCCTGCGAGGCGACGGCCCCATCGTGGAAGAACTCGACAGGGTCGTCACCGACCTGGAGACCCTGTCGGGTAAACCCAATCCTCTGTAGGGACGATTCGCGAACCACCCTGATACCGAGCGCGGGTGAACAGCGACGGCACGACGTAGCCAACCATCACCCACGGTCCTCCTCTCACAACCGTGGATTCCCGCGTCCCGCTTTCGCGGGGACAAGCTTCGCGGGGATGACGTATGGGGAGGGCCCCAGCGTGCCCGCAAAAAAGAGCGCGAACGAGATTCCTTCCAAACGGTCCCGGCACAATTCGCTGACAAGCCCGCGAAGCAGGAGTGCTGAAATGCTCTAAAACACCGCGCTCTGAACGTCCTCGGCGAGCGTCGGGTGGATGTGCACGGCGTTCCGGAGCACATCGAGCGTCGCACCGGCGTTCATCAGGTCGACGTAGACGTGCACGAGCTCCGCTCCTTCGGCCGTGAGGACCGCGGCCCCGAGGATGCGGCCATCTGAGGCGTCGGCGACGACCTTTATGAGGCCCTTGTTCTCACCGATCTCACGCGCCTTGCCCTTCTCTTGTCGCATGTCGAGGGTCATGACCTCGACCTCGTACCCGGCCTCCCTAGCCTCGCGCTCGGTCATCCCGACGCGTCCGAGCTCGGGGTCGGTGAAGATGGCGTAAGGCACGACCCTCTCTGTCGTGTGCGAACCGTCGCCGGCCATCTGAGAGAGGAGCACCCTGTGGTCGTCCCATGAGGTGTGCGTAAACATCGGGCCGCCCCTGATGTCCCCCGCAGCCCAGATCCCCTCGATGGAGGTCGCCAGACGCTCGTCTACCTCGATGATCCCCTTCGAGGTTTCGAGTCCGACGTTCTCGAGCCCGAGGTCGTCGGTGTTCGGCAGCCGT
>DATDKB010000044.1:0-16626 GCA_036520255.1 Rubrobacter sp.
CCTCGCCAGCTTCTCGTCGCGGTCGAGTATGGCCTCGTAGACCAGACGGTGCTGATCCTGAGATACCTGCTTCGACTTCGACGGCAAGATGTAGCGTTTGGCGAGCGTCCTGAGCGTCAGGTGAATGGAGAGCATGAACAGGCTGAGCAGCCTGTTCCCGGAGGCGTCCGCTATGGCCCTGTGGAACGTTATGTCGGGGAAATAATCGTCGAACTCCCTGTACTCGTCGCTCTCGATGGTCCTCCACATCGTCGCGAGATCCTGCTCCGTGCGCCGGGCGGCTGCTATCCCGACAGCCCGCGTCTCTATAGCCTCCCGCGCCGCCCACAGCTCTTCGAGGGTCAACTCGTCTACGTCCAGCAGCAGCGTTATGGAGTCCTTGAGGCTGTCCGCCACCCCCGCCCCGCTTAGCGTCCTGATGAACGTGCCGCCCGTCGGGCCCGTCGAGCTCTCGAGCAGGTTGAACGCCTCGAGCACCTTGAGGGCCTCCCTGACCGTCGGCCGGCTGACCCCGAGGCTCCGGGCCAGCTCTGTCTCCGGGGGCAGCCTGTCCCCGGGACGCAGCTCGCCGGACGAGATGGCGCCCCGGATGTGCATGATGATCTGCTGGTACGTCTTGTGACCTTTGCGCGTCCCCTGCGAATCGGCCGCCGTGCCCATGTCGCCGCTCCTTCGAGATAGCCCTTGTGCAAAAATTCTAAGGCCATGTCCGTTCTTTGTCGAAATCCCTGTTTGGCCGCCCGCGGAACATCGTCCCCTCACCGCGCGAGGGATCGCACCATACCATACGGCGATGAATACTCGATGAACAGCCGATTCTGCGGGCCAAAAAACGCCCGCGGCGCGCCAAGACGAGTACCCCAATCCGTGCCCGCGCGCTATCTCCGGACCCCCGAGCCACCGCGGCCAAGACATTTGTTTGACAAATATTCGTGCTTTGGCTATCTTGCCGTTTGGGTGTCCGGCGTGGTGTGCGTGGGGGTCGCGGAGCACCGGGTTGGAACGGTAAGTGACTAGTCAAGGAGGGTTACGGCGATGGTTGACCGACAGGGACGGGGTGGCGAGGGATCTGCCGGGGGCTCCAGTAGCGGGCTCGCCGATGCCCCGACGATCAATCGCAACATAACAAACAAGACGCTGGTCTACTCTTCGATCGTGTGTTTCCTGGCCTGGGTCTTCTCCGTGTACGACTACACGCTCTTCGGGGCGTTGTTGCCGGTAATCTCCGACGAGTTCGGGTGGTCGACCTCGTTCGGCACCTTTATCCTGACGCTCGTCTCGGTCGGGACCATCATCGTGGCCCTAATGGTGGGTCCGATGCTTGACTACTTGGGTCGCAAACCCTCCCTGGTGATCTCCACAGTCGGCGCTGCCCTAAGCTCCGGCCTGACGGGCCTGGCACCGGCGAGCCTCGCCGGTGCCTACATGGTGGCGGTGCGGACCTTCTCCGGCCTCGGCTACTCCGAGCAGGCGGTAAACGCCACCTACCTCAACGAGATGTACGGCAACCACCCGCGGCGCGGGTTCATCTACAGCCTGGTGCAGGGCGGCTGGCCGATCGGGGTATTGTTGGGGGCTGCCTTGTCCGCAGTGTTGTTGCCCGCCATCGGGTGGCGCAACACCTTCCTCGTCGCCACCTTCCCGGCCATCGTGATCGCCATCCTCGCCCTCAAGCTCCGGGAATCCCCGAAGTTCCAGGCCATGAAGTACGTTAAGAAGCTGGAGAAAAGCGGTCGCCACCAGGAGGCCGTCGAGTTCGGGCGCGACTTCGACATCGACGTCCACCACTCCGAGGAGTCCACCTTCAGGCAGCTCTTCGAGCCTGACCTCAGGAAGCACACGATCTTCATCAGCCTCGCGATGCTGTGCAACTGGATCGGCATCCAGGTCTTCGCCGTCCTCGGCACCACCGTGCTCACGGAGGGCAAGGGCGTGGAGTTCTCGAGCTCGCTGATCATACTCGTCATCTCCAACGCGGCGGCTTACATAGGCTACCTCTGCCACGGCTTCGTGGGCGACCGCATCGGCCGTCGCCTGACCATCGCCGGCGGGTGGCTGGTCTCTTCCATTGCCTACACCTTGATGCTGTTCGGTCCCGATGCGACCGCCTTCGTGCTCACGATGTACACAGCCGGTCTCTTCTTCATAATCGGCCCCTACGCGGCGCTCTTGTTCTTCATGGGCGAGTCTTTCCCGACCAGGGTGCGCGGCACGGGCTCCTCGTTCGTCAACGCCATGGGCCCCGCGGGCGCGATCGTCGGGTCGGCCCTGTTCAGCCTGTTCACCGGTATAGGCCTGAGCGTGGTGCTCACTGCCTTTCTTGCCGGCTCTATCGCGACGCTCTTGTCGGCCCTCCTCATGCTTGGCACCCGCGACGTGAAGGACCCGCGGCAGGCCGAGGTGACGGATTCGGATTCCACGGTGGCCGGGGTCGCCTAGCATCCGGGATCCTAGGGGGACGGGGCCTCCTCGGCCCGTCCCCGTTTTTCGTCTAGGCGCAAAGGAGGCTTCGACATGGCCGAGGGTTCCCGGGTCTCACTCGTCACGGGCGCAGGCAGCGGCATAGGCCGCGCCATCGCAGAGAAGCTCGCCCGAGAAGGGGAACGCGTCGTCGTCAACGACCTTAGGGGAGCGAGTGCCGAGGTGGTCGTGGCCGGGATAGAGGAGTCGGCGGGGGAGGCCACGAGCGCCCCCGGCGACGTCTCCGACCCGGAGGATGTGGGCAGGATTGTCGAGAGGGCGCGGGAGGCGTTCGGGCCTATCGAGGTCCTCGTCAACAACGCCGGCTACGGCCGGCAGAAGCCCTTCGTGGAGCTCACCGTGGAGGACTTCGACCGCATGATCGGGGTCCACCTCAGGGGGACGTTCCTGTGCACGAGCGCCGTGCTGCCGGGGATGCTCGCCGCGGGCCGGGGCGTGATCGTCAACGTCGCCTCGCAGCTCGGCCAGATCGGGGGCGTCGAGCTCTCCCACTACAGCGCCGCGAAGGCCGGCATCATAGGCCTGACGAAGTCGCTCGCCCGCGAGGTCTCGGCCCAGGGGGTGCGGGTCAACGCGGTGGCGCCGGGCCCGATAAACACCGAGCTCGTCCTCGGCCTCTCCGAGGAGTGGCGCCGCAACAAGGCGGCGGAGCTTCCCCTCGGGCGCTTCGGCGAGCCCTGGGAGGTGGCCGAGACGGTCGCCTTCCTCGCCTCCGAGGGGGCCGCACTCTACGTGGGGCAGACGCTCGGACCCAACTCCGGGGACGTGATGCTGTGAGGGCCAGAGGAAACCCCGTCTAGAGGAGCGAGGTGCGCATGCAGAACTCGGAGAGGGAGACGGTCCTTATCACCGGAGCCGGCATCGGCATCGGGGCGGCCACGGCCCGCGCCTTCGGGGAAGCGGGCTACCGGGTCATCGTGACCGACGTGCTCGACGACGAAGGACAGAAGGTCGCCTCGCAGATCACGGAGAACGGCGGCGAGGCCGAGTACCACCACCTCGACGTTACGAGCACCGAGGAGGTAGACCGCGTGGTCGCGGATGCCGAGGGGCGTTACGGGCCGCTCGGCTGCGTGGTTGCGAACGCCGGCATCGCCCACAGGGTGCCCCTCCCGGAGCTTACGGACAAGAGGTGGGACCACACCCACGAGATCGACCTCAAGGGCGTAATGCGCGTCTGCCGAGCAGCGGCCCCGGCGATGAGGGGGCGGGGGAGGGGGAGCATGGTCGCCGTCTCCTCCATCATGGGCGTAGCATACGGGTGGGACGAGCACGTCCAGTACTCGGCCGCCAAGGCCGGCGTGGTCGGCCTCGTGCGCGGCCTCGCCGTAGAGCTCGCCCGCGACGGGATAAAGGTCAACGGCATCGCCCCGGGCTACATCCGGACCGCCCAGGCGCTCTCCGAAGAGCACTCGCTCGGCCCCCAGGGCCTCGAAGAGGCCGCCGAGTTCATACCAATGGGCAGGATCGGCGAGCCGGAAGACATCGCCGACGTAATCCTCTTCCTCGCCTCCGACGCCGCCCGCTACCTCACCGGCCAGGTCGTCGTCGTGGACGGGGGCCTGCTCGTGGGCCGGTACTAAAGGGCTTCAGGCATTGGCTGTCAGGACGTGGGCGCGCATGGGTTGCTCCAGGGTCACGCGACCGTCCGCGGCGACCCGTGCGTGGCGCCAGAAGGCGGTTTCGACGTCGGGACGGCGTTCCACAAGCACCGCTGCGCGTGCTGGATCCACGGCGACGATGCGAGCGAGGAACTGGTCCAGACCTTCGAAGTGCTCGCGCCGGAGATAGTCGACGCGTCTCAGCTGTTCGAACGCTCCGCTCTCGAGAGTCCGACGGAGAGCCTCCTGCGCGGCAGTACGGACGTCCATCTCGTCCTCCACCGGACGCAACGCGGAGAAGAACGAGCCTTCGGCGAGGGGCTCGACGACGACGGTGGGCCTCGCCGGCTCTACGACGCGAGCCGCCTCTTCGAGCGCCCGGTGCATGACGGGCTCAGGGACGTGATGGAGGGAGTTGAGGAAGATCGCGCCGTCGAAAGAATCGTCCGCGAACGGGAGCGCCTCCGCGCCGGCCTGGTGAAACGTTCCCGTAGGGACCGCTTCACGCGCGAGCGCCAGCGCTTCTCCGTTGGGATCTACCCCGCTAACGTGCGTTCCCCGCTCCGACAACGAACGTGCGAGGATGCCGGCACCGCAGCCGATATCGATAATCCGCTTGCCCGCGAGCGGCACGAACGCCGCTACGATGATGGACATGGCGTCAGTCTCTGGCGGCAACCCGGCTTCCCTGATCGTCTCCGTCGCGAGGCCCGACGGAGGCGTGGAACGGCCACTCTAGCGTCCAGGAGGGTCGTCGGGTGGGATCGGTCCGACCGAAACGACCGAAACCCGATGCCTGTAGCCTGTTTTTCAGGTCGAGATCATCTTCTTCTCGATGCCGACCCCGGCGGCGAGCGCTCGCTCGTACTCTAGCGGAACGGTCGCCGAATCCTGGAGGGCGAAACCGGTCGAGTCGAAGACGGTTATGTCCTCTTCCGAGGTGCGGCCTTCGAGCTTGCCGGCGACGACCTGGCCGATCTCGCCGGCGACGTCGTCCTCGGAGATTACGCCCTCTCGGAGGGGGACGTTGATCTCGCCGTCTGTACGGCACTGGCGGATGTCGTCGACGAAGATGCGGGCTCGCGTGAGAATTTGGGGGTCGAGCTCCTGGTCGCCTTCCTTGTCGGCGCCTACGGCTGCGATGTGGGTGCCCTCGGAGATCCAGTCGCTCTCGACTATCGGGCCGCGTGCGGGCGTGACGGTGACGACGACATCCGCGCCACGCACCACCTCCTCGAGGTTGATGGAGGCCCGGATCTCGAAACGATCGTACTTCGGCTGCTGCTCTTTGACGAACTCGTCGAGGGTCTGTTGCGAGCGGCTCCAGACGCGGACGTCCTCCCAGGCGAAGACCTCGTTGCAGGTTGCGAGCGTCCCTTCGGCCATGTTTCCAGCGCCGACGATGGCGAGCACCTTGCTGTCCTCGCGCGCCAGGTGCTTCGCGGAGACGGCCGCCGCGGACCCGGTGCGCATAACGGTGTGGTAGCTCCCGTCGCAAATGGCGAGCGGGAAGCCTGTCTCGGGGTGGGTGTAGATCAGGATCGAGAAGACGGTGGGGAGGTCGAACTTCGCGCGGTTCTCCTCGCGGATGGAGACCCACTTGCAGGCGGCAGCCTCTGGCTCTTCGATGTAGGAGGGCATCACCTCCCACTCCCCCGGGTACTTGTCCAGGACGATGTGGCCCTTCGGCTCCATGTAGTAACGGCCCTCGCCGTGCATCCGGTAGGCGTGCTCGACGCGGTCGTTGTACTCCTCAGGCTCTAGCAGGCCCATCATGTCAGTGCGGCTCAGGATCAGGGTCTTGCGATTTCTCCAGCTCTTCATCACTCCCTCCGGTTCGTGCCTGCTTGGGACTCCTTACGTCGAGGCTCCGACCTTCCCTCGGACGCTCTCCAGGTAGGAGAGGGCGTCCTCGACGGAGACTACGTCGGCGTACTTGGCCTGTATGTCGACCAGGTTGGCCTCGTGCGGCGCCTGCGCCCGGTCGCCAACGCACTCGCGCGGGACGAGCGTCGGGTAGCCGTACTGCAGGAGGTCAACGGCCGTCGCCCTGATGCAGCCGCTCGTCGTCGCGCCGCACATTACAACGGTGTCCACGCCCTGAGAGACCAGGACCGAGGGCAGGTTCGTGCCGAAGAAGGCCGAGGCACCCTTCTTGAGGATAACGGTCTCTTCCTCCCTGCGTTCGAGACGAGGATCTATCTCGACCCACTTGCCGCCGACGATCAGGTCTCCGAGACCGGGGGCCTTCTCGAGCCAGAGGGAGCCATCCTTCAGGTTGGGCTCGAAACCGATGGTGGTGAAGACGATCGGGACCCCGCGCTCGCGGGCGGCGGCGAGGAGTCGCCGTGTGGCCTCTACCTCCCGCGTGAGATCCGAACCCATCGTGCACTCCGGGTCTGTAAAGCCGCGGCTGAAGTCGACGACGAGCACGACCGGGCGCTCGCCGAGCGTCACGCTCTGCCCGAGACGGGCGCGCTCGTAGACCTCTCGCGTATCTTCGCTCATACGCTTACCCCACCCTTGCCGCTCTTTGCCCGGAACCACCGGGGAGCCCCTCGCCGAAGCGGGCCCGCTTCACGAACTTGCCGTCGCCGGGCTTGCCGACCAGCTGGTCGCCTTCCACTATTACCTGCCCCCGGACGAGCACGACCTCGGGGGCGCCGCTCACCTCGGTACCCTCGTAGAGGTTGTAGTCTATGTTCGAGTGGTGCGTCTCGGCCGAAATCCTCACCCTCTTCTCGGGGTCGAAGACGACGATGTCGGCGTCGCTCCCGACCGCGATCGTCCCCTTGCGCGGGTGCAGGCCGAAGAACTTCGCCGGGTTGGTAGAGACGAGCTCGACGAAACGGTTCATCGAGAGGCGACCCTGCCTGACGCCGAAGTGGTGGAGCATGTGCAATCGGTTCTCGATTCCCGGGCCCCCGTTGGGGATCTTCGAGAAGTCGTCCTTTCCCAGCGTCTTCTGGCCGTCCCAGTTGAAGGGGCAGTGGTCGGTCGAGACGACCGAGAGGACGTCGGTAGCGAGCGCGTGCCAGAGGTGCTCCTGGTTCTCCTTCGGCCGCGGCGGGGGCGTGTAGACGTACTTGGCCCCCTCGAAGTTCGGTTGATCAAGCGCCGTCTCGTCGATAAAGAGGTACTGGGTGCAGGTTTCGCCCCACGCGTGCCAGTCGTTGGCGCGCGCCAGGGCGATGGGATCTATGGCCTCCTTGCAGGAGACGTGGACGACGTAGAGCGGACAGCCGGCGATGCGGGCGAGCTGTATGGCCCGGTTCGTCGCCTCGCCCTCCGTGATCGGCGGTCGCGTGGCGGCGTGCCACCTCGGCTCGGTCTTCCCCTCTGCGAGGGCCTGCTTGACGAGGACGTCGATGGCGTCGCCGTTCTCGGCGTGCACCATCACGAGGGCCCCCGTGTCGGCGGCGACCTGCATGGTCTTGAAAAGCGTCTCGTCGTCTACCATGATAGCGCCCTTGTAGGCCATGAAGAGCTTGTAGCTCGTGACCCCCTCGTCTGGCGCCTTGGCGAGATCCTCTAGCGTCCCGCCCTGTTGAAGATCGGTGACCGCTAAATGGAAGCCGACGTCGATCACCGGCTTAGCGCGTTCGATCTTCTCGTGCCACGTCGCGAGCGCATCCGGGAGGCTCTGGCCCGGCTCCTGCAGACAGAAGTCTACGTGGCTCGTCGTACCGCCGAAGGCAGCCGAGATCGTACCCGAGGTGAAGTCATCGCAGGAGACCGTCCCGCCGAACGGCATCTCCATGTGGGTGTGCGGGTCTACCGCGCCCGGGATGACGTACTTGCCGCCCGCGTCGATGACCTTGTCGGCCCGCACGTCGAGCGATTCCCCGATGAGGGTGATGGTCTCGTCCTCGATGAACACGTCCCCGACGTAGTCGTCTGTGGCGGTGACGATGCGCCCGCCCTTGATCAGCACAGACATAATTCCTTCTCCTTTCGCGTGCCTTACCCAGGTCGGACTCCCGAAGGCCCTGGTCAAGTAACCGCTCTAAACCTCGCTGGCGATAAATTTCCTTATGGCGTTGAGCATGATCTCGGCGCCCAGAGCGGCGTCCGCCGGATCGGCATCCTCCTCCGGGGAGTGGCTGATGCCGTCTTTGCACGGGACGAAGACCATCGCGCTCGGCACCCTGTCGGCGATGCTCATGGTGTCGTGGGCCGCGCCCGAGTGCATCGCCATGTACGGCTCGCCGCTCGCCTCTGCGGCTTCCTCGAGAGCCGCCGTCACGCGCCCGTCAAGAGGTGTCGCCGGCAGGGTCTGGCGCTGCGCGTACTCGGTGCTCATGCCGCGCCTCTCGGCGGCCGTTTGCGCGAACGCGGCGATGTCGCGCGCGACGCCGCGGAAACCCTCCTCGTCCACGCCCCTGATGTCCAGCGAGAAGCGGGCCTGGCCCGGCACCGCGTTTATGAGGTTCGGGCGCAGCTCGATCTCTCCGACCGTCCCGACCGTTCCGCCCCCGGCCTCCTTCGCGAGGCGTTCGAGCTCGAGCATGCACTCGGCCATGACGATGCCGGCGTCCTGGCGGAAGTCCATGGGCGTCGCCCCGGCGTGGTCGCCGCGCCCGTGCACCGTGATGTCGGCGTGAACGTAGCCCGCGATCGCGCCCACCACCCCGATGCGGTTGCCCGTGTCCTGGAGCACGCGTGCCTGCTCGATGTGGAGCTCGATCCAACCGACGAGCTCATCGAGGAGGCGCACCGAGTCTTGCCAGCGCCCCGGCTCGTAGCCGGCCTCTTCCGCATGCTCCCAGAAGGTCCGCCCGTCATCTACGGCGAGAAACCTCTCGCGCAGCTCCTCCTCGGTCACGCGCTGGGCGATGATGCGGCTACCCAGGAGCATTTGCCCGAACCCCGAACCTTCCTCCTCCAGAAAGGAGACGAGCTGGAGCGGGAGGTCGAGGCCCATATCTTCGTTGAGGCGGCAGACCTCCAGCGCGGTGACGACGCCCATCGTACCGTCGTACTTGCCGCCGTTGCGGTTAGAGTCGCAATGGGAGCCGACGCCGAACACCTTCTCCCCCCTCGGACGGTTGCGGGCGACGAGCGTGCCCACCGGGTCCTCGTAGTGTTCGAAGCCCAGAGCATCCAGCTCCCCGATAAAGTAGTCGAGGGTGTTGCGGTACTCGGGCGTGTAGGCGTAGCGTCGGATCGCCTCCTCGGAGCGCGTGTAGTCTGGACCGGCCAGCGTCTCTATGTCCCGCCCGATCCGCGTCGCGCTCTCCTTTCGGTCTATGCTCAACACCTCGGCGGCCATCTTCGTTCTCCCTTCTCGCTACTGGTCCCGTCACAATAACGCACCGGACGGCCCTCAGGCCCGCAGTTCCGGGTAGCTGTTCGCCCAGGGCTGCGCCGATTCCAGGGCCGCGCCCAGGCGCAGCAGGTCCGCCTCGCGGTTCGTCGCCGCGACCGCTTGCAGTCCCACTGGCAGACCGTCGACGGTGAAGCCACAGGAGATGGACGCCGCCGGGTTGCCGGTCAGGTTGAACGGGTAGGTGTAATAGACCCACGAGACGACGTTGCGGTCAGGCAGCCCCGGCGGCACGTTCACCCCGGCCCCGAACGCCGGAACCGGCAGGGTCGGCGTGAGCAGCAGGTCGTACCGTTCGAAGAACCGGCGCACCTGCTCCCGCAAGGCGTACCTCGCAAAGACTTTCTCATAGTAGTCGACTACGGTCGCCTCCAGGGCGCCGTCCAAAACGTCGGCCACCGCCGGATCCAGAAGCTCGCGCGAGTTTCGCAGCGCGTCCTTAAGCCTGGTCCCGGCGCCCGCGTAGAACTCGGCGCTCCACAGTTCTACCGGGTCCTCCATCACGTCCTCCACGAGATCCACCGGACAGCCCATCTCCTCGATGGTTCGGACGGCCCCCTCGGCGATCTCCAGCACCTCGGAGGTGGGCCTCGCGTAGCCGAGCGTCGGGCTCCAGGCGACCCGCATCCCGCCGACTGGCGCCTCGCAGGCCGCGAGATAGTCTGGGACGGGCTCCGACACACTGGCCGGGTCTCGGGCGTCGAAGCCGGAGATCACGCCCAGCAGCAGCGCGGCGTCGCGCACGGTTCGCGAGATCGGTCCGACGTGCCCGAGCGTCGGGGTGGCGCTCGTCGGAAAGACCGGCACGCGGCCGTACTGCGCCTTTATGCCGAAGACGCCGCACAGCGAGGAGGGTATGCGGACCGAACCGCCCCCGTCGGTGCCCAGCGCGAAGGGCGTCACACCGGCGGCCACCGAGGTTGCGGCCCCGGCGCTCGAGCCCCCGGTGGTCTTGGACGGGTCCCACGCGTTGCGGGTGATGCCCGAGAGTGGGCTGTCGCCTCCGCCCGCTTTGCACCCGAACTCGGTCGTGGTGGTCTTGCCGATGACGCAAGCCCCCGCTGCGCGTGCCCGCTCGACCGACGGTGCGTCGTCCTGTGCGACGTTGTCCGCCATGGTGAGGGAGCCGAACGTCGTCCTGACCCCGCCCACGTTGATTAGGTCCTTGACCGAGATCGGGACGCCGTGGAGCGGCCCGGGCTCGCCACCCTCGCCCAGCAGCCGGTCCGCCTCACGCGCGGCCTCCATCGCCCGCTCGGGCGTCGGCGTGACGAAGGCGTTCAGCGTGGGCTCGAGCGCCTCCATCCGGGAGAGGGTCTCGGTCATAACCTCGGTCGCCGATATCTCTTTGCGCACGATTCGGTCCCTTATCTCCTGCGCGGTGGCGTAGGTGCTGTGGCCCGTCACGGGGGACAGTTCCGCCGGCTTACTCGTCGAGGACGGCGAAGGCCCGGACGGGCGAGCCGCTGCCGCCCTTTACGAGGAGGGGCGCCCCGTAGAAGGTAAACTCGCCCTTGTCCACGAGCTCCTCGAGGCCGACGAGCCACTCCCAGTGGAAGATGCCGCGGTCGCGGCAGACCCGGTGGCTCGGAAAGAGGTCGTTGCTCGGCACGTCAGTGGACGGCCCCTCGACGCCGTGGGCTCTCGAGCCGCGGTCGGCGAGCCAGTGGGTCGCCCCGGCGGTGAGGCCGGGGTTGCTCCGCACTACCTCCGGGTTCGGGTAGTGGCGCTTATGCAGCCCGGTGTTGAGAAGGACTATGTGGCCGTCAACCCTCACGCCGCATCTCTCCTCGGCCGCTTCGAGGTCCTCGACGCCGATCTCGCCGAGGTCCGGTATGTGCGTCAGGTCGAAGCACACCGCCTTGCCGAAGAACATCTCGAGGGGCATCTCGTCCACGGAGTCCCCATCGGGATTGGTGTGATAGAAGGCGTCGACGTGGGTCCCGACGTGGTCGAGCATCCCGAGGTAGTTGGTCGCGAAGGTCATCCTGTCCTCCGGCACACCCAACCCGAAGCCTTTGGTCTGCTCGTGCGTCAGGGCCGCCAAGATGACTGGGCTCTGGAAGAGCTTGTGGGCCGGCATGTTGTCCGTCATGGCGAGCGAGAGATCTACCACCCTCTGCATCCTAACCTCCTCATTGTCGTTGCTAGAGAGAAAGGGAGGGCAAGGACGGTCCCGACGGGCCTCTTGCTATGCCTCCTCACCCCTGCGTGGGCCGCGCCTCGTCGAACACCATGCTTCGCCGTCCCGACGGGGGCGTGTGCCACGCCCCGATGACCGCGTGTGGTTCCGCCCAAGGCAACCTTCCCTACCAGCTCCCTATGCCAGTGCCCGCCACTATAGTTCACCGGATTTCTATTTGTCAAACAAATAGACTGGTGGAGTCCGGCGGATTAAACCGCGGTTTGCGCGGGCGACGTGGTCTCTAGCCTTCGAGCCAGGTGTCGAACGTCTCTTTGACCTTCTCCTTCGACGCGCCGGACATCAAGAGTAGGGTCATAAGGAGCCGGGCCTTACGGCCGTCGAGCGGGCCGGCGTAGATCAGGCCGCGCTCGAGCAGATCGGTCTCGGAGCCGATAAACCCGTAGGTGGAGCGGAGAACCTCTCCACCTCCGGTTCGGGACGCAAGCACGACCGGCATCTTCGCCGCAAGGTCTTCGAGCGTCTCGGCCATGAGAGAGGGTACGTGCCCGCCGCCCATCGCCTCCACCACAAGCCCGGCGTAACCCGCCTCCTCTATCTCGGAGAGGAGCCTCGCGTCGTCGCCGAGCGCGACATGGTACAACGCCACGGGGCAGTCTTGCACGTTCTCGGAGAGCGTTACCTTATGTTCTCCGGTCGGGCGGACGACGACCCTCGGAACGTCCTCTGAGATCCAACCCAGAGGACCGACCGGGTCGGAGCGGAAGGTCGCCGGGTTCGAGGTGTGGGTCTTGCGCACGAAGCGCGCCGCGTGGATCTCGTCGTTAAGGACGACCACAGTCCCCAGCCCCCTTGCCACGCCGCTCGCTGCGACCTGAATCGCCGCGAGCAGATTTGCCGGGCCGTCGGCGCCTGGGAGCGTCGGGTTGCGCATCGCGCCCGTTACCACGACCGGCGCCTTGCGGTCCACCAGGAGGTCTAGGCAGAAGGAGGTCTCTTCTATGGTGTCGGTGCCCTGCGTGACGACCGCCCCTGCCGCGCCGCCGTCGATCCGACCCGAGATCTCAGCCGCAAGCTCGACGAGGTCTTCGACCCGGATCTCGCCCGACGCCGCCTGCCGAAACGAGACCGCTGATACATCGGCGACCCCGGCTATCTCTGGTACGTCCGAAACGAGCGCCTCACCGGTCAGAGTCGGCTCCACGCCTTTGCCCCCGGAGTCGACCGAAGAGATCGTACCTCCCATCGAGAAAACAGCTACCCGCGGAAGCCCCACCGCTCCTCCTTACGCGTTAGTTTCTAACCGTCCCCAATTTGTCTGACAATTGTACAGCACCCGGTTCTGCGGCGCGTGTCCGGTCGGCGGGGGACCGGCAAGCGTGCGGCGGTGGGTTGATCGGAGCGCACGCATTCCTGTACAATCACTTTGGTCAGACAAAAGGGGAAAGGTAGGTTTCATGGCCGACAAAGAGATCTTCTGTTCAATAGGCATAGACATTGATGCGGTCGCCGGTTGGCTCGGGTCTTACGGTGGCGAGGACTCGCCCGACGACATCTCGCGGGGCATGTTCTCCGGCGAGGTCGGGACGCCGCGTTTGCTCAAACTCTTCGAGAAGTACGACCTCCAGACGACGTGGTTCATCCCGGGTCACTCGATTGAGACCTTTCCGGACCAGGTCAAGATGGTGGTAGACGCGGGGCACGAGGTCGGGAGCCACGGCTACTCACACGAGAACCCGGTCGCGATGACGCCGCAGCAGGAGCGGGACGTCCTGGAGAAGTCCCTCGAGCTGATCGAGAACGTGGCTGGCAGGAAGCCGGTCGGCAACGTCGCGCCGTGGTGGGAGGTATCCGCCACGACCAACGAGCTTCTGCTCGAGTACGACTACAAGTACGACCACAGCCTCCAACATCGCGACTTCACTCCGTACTACGCGCGGATGGGCGACTCGTGGACGAAGATCGACTACTCCAAAACGGCCGAGGAGTGGATGAAGCCGCTGGTGCGTGGTGAGGAGATAGACCTCGTCAAGATCGGGGGCAACTGGTACCTCGACGACCTGCCGCCGATGATGTTCATCAAGGGCTCTCCGAACTCCCACGGCTTCGTCAACCCGCGCGACATCGAGGAGTTGTGGCGCGACGAGTTCGACTGGGTCTATCGCGAGATGGACTACGCAACGTACTGCCTGACCATCCACCCGGACGTGTGCGGCCGGCCGCAGTGCCTGCTTATGCTGGAGCGCCTGATCGACTACATCAACGGCCACGACGGCATCCGCTGGGCGACGATGGAGGAGATCGCTGACGACTTCGTCCAGCGCTACCCGAGGTCCCAGCCCAACCACGACCCCGGCATCAACATGTACGGCGTCGAGACCTCGGCCGCGGAAGGGGCCTCCTCCTAGGAGACTACTTCTATGTGCGTGCTCTGCGGACAGGATTTCGTCGCCCAGGTCCACTGGACCGACCGGCACCTCGAGGACCGGGCGCGGGAAGCCGCGCCCGGCTCCGACCCGGTCGCCCTCCAGGGAGACCGGCGCCGCGACCGGGCCCACCGGGTTGCCCTGACGAACGAGATCCTGCGCCACTACGGCCTCAAGCTCGACGACTGGGGCGGGAGCAAGTACTTCCTGCGCGACGGCAAGGGACGGTCGGAGCTCGTCCAGGACCTCGGTTCGCTCTGGCCCGCTGCGGAGAGGCTCGCGGGCAGGACCCTGGATCCCCTGGAGCCCGCCCTGCTGGGGGAGACGCTGGGCGAAGAGCCGGCGTTCGTCGCGGCGGACGGCGGGTAGATCCGTGGCCGGCGGGCGCAGTACGCGGCCGGTGACGATCGTGACCGGCTTCCTCGGCAGCGGCAAGACCACGCTACTAGGCCGGGTTCTCTCGGAGCCCTCCATGTCCAACACGGCCGTGCTCGTCAACGAGTTCGGCGAGGTGGGCTTGGATCACCACCTGCTGCGGCGGGTCGACGAGCGCGCGGTGCTGCTCGGGGGCGGGTGCGTATGCTGCACCACCCGCGAGGACCTCGTCGAGGCACTGCTGGAGTTGTTGGACCTGGACCAGCGGGGCGAGATACCGCGCCTCGACCGCGTCGTCGTCGAGACCACCGGCCTCGCGGACCCCGCCCCGATCCTGCACACCATCTTCGCCGATCCCGTCTTGCAGCACCATTTCTCTGTGGATTTGGTCCTGACGACGGTCGACGCGATCAACGGCGACCTGCACCTTGACCGCAACCCGGAGTCGGTCAAGCAGGTCGCTGCCGCGGACAAGATTGTCGTGACGAAGACCGACGTTGCGGAGCCGAACGCCGTGCGGAGCCTCCTCTGTCGCCTCGGCGCGATCAACCCGTCCGCTCACGTTCTCGAAGCAGCCTTCGGCGAGACGGACGCAGCCGAGCTGTTCCGTCTGGACGGCGCGGGATACCGCGCGGTACCGAAAGCCTTCGATGGCGAGCCCCACGATGCCGGAGAAACCCATTCCGTCTCGTTGACCTTCGACGGGTCGGTGGACTGGACGGCGTTCGGAATCTGGCTAAGCATGCTGCTCTACGCGCGCGGCGAGGACGTGTTGCGCGTCAAGGGGCTCCTGGACGTCGGCGAGAGCGGGCCCGTCGTCGTCAACGGCGTCCAGCACACCATACATCCCCCCGAACACCTCAACCGCTGGCCCGAGGAGAATCACCACTCCCGAATCGTTTTTATCGCCCGGGGGATCCGTCCCGAAGAACTGCTCGGCTCCCTTGAAGCGTTCCGCGGGCTGCTTGGGGCGCGGCCGCTACCGCTCGGGGCCGAGCAAAGTGTACCGTCTTCATAGCCTCCGACGGGTTCCGTGCGCTTGGCGCAGCGGAACCTCCTCGCGTCGCAGCCGGAAAAAGGAGCAAGGAATATCATGGCGGTAAAGGAAGGCTGGAGGGGCCGGTTCTACGAGGACTTCGAGGTCGGCGACACCTACGAGCACCCTTTGGGACGCACCGTAACCACGACGGACAACATCTGGTTCACCCTGCTCTCCCAGAACACGGCACCGGTCCACTTCGACCACAACTACGCCGCGCAGACCGAGTTCGGGAAGCCGCTCGTGGACTCCACTTTTACCCTTGCCCTGGTGACCGGACAGAGCGTCACCGACGTCTCCCAGAACGTCTTCGCCAATCTGGGGTGGGACGAGGTGAGGCTGCCCGCGCCGGTTTTCGAGGGGGACACGATCTACTCGAGCTCCGAGGTGCTCGAGAAGAGGGAATCGAAATCCAGGTCAGGCATCGGGATCGTGACGGTCAAGACGTCCGGCTACAACCAGGACGGCACGATGGTCATCACCTTCAAGCGCACCCTCATGGTCTACAAGCGGGGCCACGCCCCCGAGATAACCAGGCCCACGCTGGGAGACGCGACGTGAGCGCGATCCGGACCGCGACGACGCGCCAGCTCGCCTCCTTCCTGGCTCGGCTGCGCTACGAAGACGTTCCCGACGAGGCCGTGGAGCGAACCAAAGAACTCTTCCTGGACTGGTTGGGCTCCGCCCTCGCGGGCAAAAACGAGCGGCCGGTCCGCATCCTCGAGCGTTTTTCGGGCGAGATGGGCCCTTCCGAGGGGCCGAGCGAGGTCCTGATCTCGCGTCGGCGCACCACGCCGCTCTTCGCCGCGCTCGTCAACGGCGCCTCCTCGCACGTCGTCGAGCAGGACGACCTGCACAACGCCTCCGTCTTCCACCCGGCGACCGTGGTCTTCCCGGCCGCACTCGCCGCAGCCCAGCAGACCGAGGCCTCTGGCAGCGAGTTTATAGTCGCCTCGGTCGTCGGCTACGAGGCGGGGGTTAGGGTCGGAAGCTACCTAGGCCGCACCCACTACAGGGTCTTCCACACGACCGGTACGGCAGGCGCGCTCGCCGCCGCCGCGGCCGTCTCTCACCTGCTGGGCTCGGACGAGCGGACCACGCTCCACGCGCTCGGCTCGGCCGGTACCCAGGCGGCCGGGCTGTGGGAGTTCCTGCGCGACGCCGCCGACTCCAAGCAGCTCCACACCGCCAAGGCCGCCTCCGACGGCCTCCTCGCCGCCTACCTCGCCCGCGAC
>DATDKB010000045.1:0-10562 GCA_036520255.1 Rubrobacter sp.
CGAACGGCAGCGCGGGAACGTAGGCGAAGGATCCGCCCACCCGCAAGGAGCGCAGGATTCGCGCGTAGGCACCGGCGTGGGCGAGCGCTAGTGACTCGGCGGCCGGTCCGTCCGCCAGGTGGTGTCGAAGGAAGTGGAGCGAGAGGCCGAGGTGGGATACCACCGTCCCCCACACGCCGTCGCCGTAGTCGAAGTCCAGCCAGTCCGCCGCCAGGACGCCGTCCACCCCCTCCGGCGCGATCCGGTCGATGCCGTGGGCCTCCACGCCCGCCAGGCGGAGGCGCCGCACGAGCGCCGCGCCCCGGCCGCAGCCCACGTCCAGGACGGGCCCGGCCACGCCCCCGGCGGCGAGGCCGAGCACCGCGAGCTGCAGGGGCGGCGAGTAGGAAGCGCACACCGCGTCGCGCGGTTCCTCCCCCAGGCGCTCGCGCGCGAAGGACGCGAGCCGTGCCCGGTGCGCCCTCCAGACCCCGCGCAGTTCCTCGGCCGCCCGGGCGTCCGAGAGGGGCGAGGACAGCACGCGGGCCGCGTCCAGCATCGCGCGCCGGTAGAGAGCTTCGAGCCGCCGCGCGTCCTCCGCCTCCACGCGGAAGAACTGGTTCTTCTCGTGCAGCCAGGGGACGAGTAGGCCGCGCAAGACGGCCGCGGGGCTCCGTTCCCACCCGCCCCCGCCGCCGCGCCCATCCAGGAAGCCAACTCCTCCCGGTGGCCGACGAGGTGCGCCACCAGCCCGTCGTCGGGCTCGAAATACTCATCATCCGCGACGAACGCCTCGTACAGGGAGAGCCGCCGGGTGCTCCCCAGACGGTCCGAGAGCAGCCCGCCGAGGCGGGCGACGGCGTCTGTTGGCTGCCTCCGCATGCGCCGATGCTAGCATCCCGGTCCGCGCCGCAGGTTCGCGAGATTGCACGGGGCCGACGCGCCTACGCGTCGAGGGGTCCCGAGCCGCCACCGACCGGGCCGCGTTCGCCCGCTTTCTGCCATCCCGGCGACGGATACGTGTAGCGTCGGCCGTGGCTCCGGGTGGTCGGGGAAGACGGAGAAGGCCCGCTCCATCGCGTACCTCTCCCCCGCGATTCCGCGCCGGTGTTCCGGGACCGCCATGTGCTCGAGGTGGTCGTCCGCCACGAGGTCCTCGAAGTTGGCCAAGTCGTGCTCGTTCCAGATCTCCACTATCATCCGACGCACCACGGCCTCGTTCTGTTCCGCAGCCATCTCAGGTCCTTTCCTTGGGTTTGTGAAATTACGATGTTTCCTGGTCTGCCGTCGCCCGACTACCAACCGCGGATCTCCGGGAACTCTGTCTGCCGTCGGCGAACGAACTTGGCTGGCGGCCCACAACAAGAACGTGGGTCCCGGGCCGTGCCGAAAGGGTCTCACGGGTGCAGTTCTCGTCGCGCGGTTCGATCCTGTTTCGCCCTACGAGCTTGGTGTCCAGGGTCGGCATTCGGCGCCGGCTTTCAGGGGACAACGAAGCTGAAGCGCGTGTCGGTCGGTGTGCCCGCGGCATCGGTCACCTGGATTGTGAGCTCGTCGGAGTCGCACGGGTTCGGGATCCCCATGCCGTTCACCACGCGGGGGAAGTCCCGGCCTTCGAACGCGCTTCCGGCGAGCCCGACGACGGCACTCTTCAGCCGTTCCGGTTCGGCGGGCTCGGAGAAGTCGACGCAGTAGAACCCGGTCTGGGAATGGGTGGCGGCGCTCACGGCGCCGACGGAGTTGCGGATGGTCCCGTCGGACCGGGTCTGACCGGAGGCGAACACCGCCGTCGCGCCGTCCAGCACGAAAGCGCCCGAGTCCTTGCCGTCCACTTTGTCGGCGTTGAGGTTGGCCACCCTGGCGTCGGAATCGATCTTCAGGGGCGCCTTGCCCGGCTCGACCCGCAGGTCCAGGGCCGTGGCGCCTGAACCGGCGGAGTTGTTGTCTACGCGCAGGGAAGGGCCGGCCACGCTGCCCACCAGCGTCGTCACGGCGTTGACTGCGTTGGTCCTCCCGAGGTCGAGGCGGGCGCCCACCCCCGTGCCGGCCAGGGCGGTGGAGGCCAGACCTACCGCGAGGGCGAGAATGATCGCCAGTCCCACCAGGAACACGGTGGCCCTGCCCACCCGCATCGCTTTTCTGGCCGCAGTCTCCATCTCCTGTTCGTCTCCTTCGCGATCCGGGGTCGGGCGGTTCCCACGTCGTCCCACCCGCCCCAAGGCTCCGTCCAGCCTCGGGTCATGCGGCGGTAGAAGAAGTGCGTGACGACCCCCACGGCCGGGAGCCCGAAAACCCATGCCCGGAACCGCCGCGTGCCGCGGAGCCTCCGCGCGACGGCCAGGAACGCCGCCCACTTGGCTACCCTCACGGGTACCGGCTGGGTCCGCCTGGAGAACATCACGCGCAGTTCCTTGCGGATCTGCTCTCGAAAGTCCATCTCTCACCTTCCTTCCCGGTTCACGGTCCACCCCATTCGCCGAGGTTCCTGGGAGGCCGGGCGAGCTTTCTCCAACTCGTGCGCGATCAATAGGTATTCGTTCATGCCGTGCACCTCGGACTTCCTTCACATCCGAGGGGCAGGATAGCGTGTCCCGCCCCATTTTGGTTCGATGAGTTAGCCCTCTTCCTTAATCCCGCTTCTTCAGAGGCTGCCAGTCGGGGGTGAAGTCTCCCGCCGGGTCGTCGGTGAGGTTGACCGGCCCCGTGCCGTCGGTGCGCATCGTGTAGATCCCGGGGGCGAAGTCTCGACGGCTCACGAACGCGACCTTCCTGTCATCGGGTGAGAAGTCGGGGTGGAAATCCGCCTCCTCGTTTTTCGTGAGCTGGGTGAGGCCCCTGCCGTCGACGCCCACGGCGAAGATCTCGAAGTCCCCCTCCGGGTTGTCCACGCCCTTGCCGGTTTCGAGGTCGCTGTCGAACGCTACCTTCTTCCCGTCCGGCGAGAAGGTGGCGCTCCTATCGAAGGACTGGCCGCTGGTGACCCGGGTCTGCTCTGTGCCGTCGGCGTTCATCACGAAGATGTTGGAGAAAAGGGTTCTGTCGCTCTGGAAGGCTATTCTTCTGCCGTCCGGGGACCGCTCGGGGTCGAAGTCGGAGGCGGCGTTCTCGGTGAGCTGGGTGAGGCCGGTGCCGTCCCGGTTCATGGTGAAGATCTCGAAATCGCACTCGGGGTTGTTGACGCCTTTTCCGGCGGTGCGCTCAGAGGCGAAGGCTATCTTGCCGTTGTTGCCGGGGAAGGTCGCCCCCGGCCTGCCGCGCCGTCCCCGCCAGCGCAAGGAAGAGCCCGGCCAGCACTATCGCGGCGGCTATCCCCGTCGTCACGTGACTTCGCTTCGTGATTTTCGATGTCGTTCTCATCTGATGGTCTTCTCCTTTGTCCCGGGTGGTTGGGGTGGCATCAAGATCTCGGCATCTTGTCGGGTGGCAACATCTCTATATGCCTGCCTATGGCCTCCATCATCCTCAGCATCTCCTCTTCGGACGGGGGGCCGTCGGGCTGGGACGGGTTCTCCGGGTCTTCGATCCGCTGCCCGATCTCGTGGATGACATCCTCCATCACCGCCGGGCTGTGGACGACGATGAACCTCCCCGGACCAGCGCCCACGTTCTTGAAGTTGTGCCAGGCCATCGAAGGGATGGAGACGGTATCTCCAGCCGCGACGTTGATGGCGCCTGACGATCCGTCTACGTCCAGCGTGCTGACCTCGAACTCGCCCTCCTGGAAGAGGAAGGTCTCGGTGTACTCGTGCCGGTGGAGACTCGGGGGACCGCCCCCTGCCGCGACGGTGACTCCGAGGACGAGGAGGTCGCCCGAGGTGTGTCGGCCCGAGGCCTTGACCGTCGTCACGTCCCCGCCAAAGAGCCAGTGCTCTCCCCCACCTGCTCTGGTTACGTGTATGGTGTTTGTGGTTTCCATCGATACTCCTTTTCTCCGTTCTTGCGCTTCTGGTGTCGGATGCCTCTTCGTATGCTCTAAGCCTCGCTCCTCTCTCTGCCCGCATTCGTAGCGATCTCCTTTCGCCGACCGGCGAGCGCCGTACGCGGTTTGGCCCCGCGCGGACGACCGTACGGATACGGGTAGGGAAGCCTGTGTCCGAACAACTTCGCCACGACGGCGAGGGGCGTGAAGATGGCGAGCTGCACGGGCAAGGGCGGGCTTGCCACGTGCGCGAAGTCGCGGCGGTAGCGGAGCGTCATCAGCGCCAGCCACAGGAGGTTGGGCAACCCGGTCCTGGGGCTCACCTTGCCGTCCTGGGCGAGCCCGAACATCGTCTCGAAGAACTCCTCCGCCTTGAGCACCGGCCGGTGTTCAACGATGGCCACCGCCTCCTCCTCACCCGCGTTCCACCAAGCGTGGGGCGTGCCTGCCGGCACGATTGCTCCTTCGCCCGCCCCGACCCGCCGCTCCTCACCGTCCACCACGAGGGTGAAAGCGCCCGACTCCATCTCGAAGGTCTCCTCCATGAGGGGGTGGACGTGGGGCGCGGCCACGAAGCCATGGGGTTTCACGCGCAGCTCGCTACGAGCGTACTCGCCGCCCGTGTCCTCGGACGTTCGGAGGAAGGTGATCGTCTCCCCGGTCACCGGGTGCTCGATTACATCACCTCTATTTGCCATTGCTCTCTCCTCTGCTTCGGGGCAATCTGCATCACCCGGTCGTGGCCGCGGGCTCCGTTTCGAGGATGCCCTTCAGGGTCCTCAGATAGCTTTCGATGCGCTTCTGGTACATGTGACGCAAGGTTCATGCTCAGACCTTCCCGACTTGAGGGATGTCTCGGCCCGTTTGATCCGCGGGTGCCTCTGGCCAGGGAGCCACCGCGACGAATCCCGAAGGCCCGTACTCGGGATAGCTGCCCTTGTAGCCCAGCAGCCGGGCTACGGGCGCGAGAGCGGCGAAGAGCACCTTCTGGACGGCGCGCGGGGGTTTGGTGAAGTACAGCACGTCCTCGAACTCGCGCGACAAGAGGGCGAGCTGCAAGAGGTTCGGCATCCCCTTGGCGTTCGTCTTGCCGTCCCGGGCCAGACCGAAGGTGGTCGAGATAGCTTCCTCGAACCGAGCAGCCGGGCTCACCTCGAGCACCACGTGCGCCTCCTCTTCTCCGGCGTTCCACCAGTCGTGGACCGTTCCCGGCGAAACGTGCAGGCGCTCCCCGATCTTCGCAACGGACTCCCGTCCGTTCAGGCGGAAGCCGACCTCCCCCCTCAACACGGTGAACCATTCGTTTAAGATCGGGTGTACGTGCTCCGCGGCCACCCTTCCGCCGGGGCTCACGTACAGGTCGGCCACCAGCAATTCGCCGCCCGATTCCTCCGTGCCGACTCGGATCACCGCGCGCTCGCCGGTGATCGGGTTCTCGAATACGTCTCCTGCCTTGCTCAATTCTGCTCCTATCTGTTGTTCGATCGTCGGATATCGGTCGGGGGTACCCCGCGCGCCACCGAATGGCTCAGACGCCGACCACGAAGAACCGTCCGTAAGCCACGAACAAGGCCAGTACCATCAGCACCGCGATCACGAGAATGATCTCGTACTCGCCCCGCCTGAGATGGGTGAGCGTCGCCCCGATCATGGTCAAGGCCAGCCCCGCTGCCGCTAGCGGTGTCAGCCAGGGAAGAACCCCGGTCAAGGCCGGAAGCACGAGGCCCACGGCACCCAGCAACTCCAAGACTCCGACCAGTCGCACCGTCCTCTGCGAGAAGTCTTCGCGCCACGCCATGCTCTTCGAAGGCTTCCCCTTCTGGCGCACCAGCTTCCGGCCGGCTGCATTCGAGAAAGTCAAGGCCAACACGACCTGTACGATCCAAAGCGCCAAAACCATCTCCGAACCTCCTTCGCGTCGGGCATATCTCGCCCACCACGCGCGTGATCACCGGCTGTACCGGGCTTCCAGCTCCCTGTCTATCCCCTTGCGCCGGGCCCGCCTCGCCAGCAGCCCGAACAACGGCTCGAGGAGGGCGAAGAAGCCCGGCAGCCGCCCCTCTCCCCACTCGAACAAGAGCGCCGTGTGGTAGAGGTTCTTCGGCAATCCTTTGGAGTTGGAAAGGCCGTCCGAAGCGAGGCCGTAAGCGACCCTGAGCGCCTTTTCGAAGCCGCTGCTGCCCGGACGGAGCTCGATCAGGAAAGTGGTCGGATGGTGGGTGGCGTTGTGGAAGTTGTGAAGCGTGTTCTTCGGCGCGACAGACTTCTCTCCCGCGGTCAGCGTGCGGGTTTCGCCGCCGACCATCACCTCCAGCGCGCCCGAGATCACCTCGAAGTGTTCGGCGTAGGTCAGGTGGTAATGGGGTGTGGTTCCCCCGCCCGGGGCGACCTCGATCTCGATGAGGGTGTGCTCGCCTCCGGTCTCCTCGCTCGTTTCCACGAAGGTTGCGTAGTCTTTCTGGATCGGGTGGTAGATCCGCCGCTCGTCCTGTTGTCTGTCCGAGCCGATTGCTTCTCTAGCCATGAGCCTCTTTCTCCTCTCAGTCGTTGTGGTCGTCCCGCTCAACCGACGGGGTCCAGGGCGTTTGCTTCTTCTGCCCGCGTCAATATGTCTTCCGCGTCCATGGCCGCGTCCTTCTCCGCCTCCCGCGCCGCTCTGTCCAGAGCCAGGAGAAGCCCGGTCCGGGCCATCTCGGTGGTCACCGTCATCTTGCTCGCTCGCGTCGCGTTCTCGATCGCAAGCTTCATCATCTGTTCCTGTTCCTTTCTCGTTGACCGGTTTTCGCGCTCGTTTGCCGTACGGATACTTCGCTTAGCGTCCGCCCGCGCCGCGTCCTGCTACATCCTGACCTCCTCTCTCGCGCTCCCCGCACCGAGTCGGGCCATCCCCCTCGGGTTGCTGCGTGGTCGTTGCCCCTTCGCCAGGCAACACGGTCGAGGGACCAGGTTCGGCGAGCACTTCCCGCAGCCAGGCGCACATCTCGTCGCGCGCTTTCGCCGCCTGGTCGAGGATGCCGATCATCTCGGTGAAGCGGTGGTGTACTCCGTCGTAACGCGATAGCCGCGCCGGCACGCCCGCTGCGCGCAGCCGCTCGACGTAGCTTCCCCCCTCGTCGCGGAGCACGTCGTACTCCGCGGTGATCACGAGTGCCGGCGGTAGCCCTTGCAAGTCCGGGGCGACCAGCGGCACCGCGTGCGGATGCGTGGCCTGCGATTCGTCGGCTAGGTACTGCTTCCAGAACCAGACCATCGCCACGCGCGTCATGCCGTAGCCTTCGGCGTTCTCGATGTAGGACGGCGTCGGGGGCGTGTGGTAGCCCACTACGGGTAAGATCAGGAGCTGGCCGCGCAACGCTGGGCCGCCCTCATCGCGTGCGCGGAGGGCCGTTACCGTTGCGAGATTGCCGCCCGCACTATCGCCGGCCACCGCGATCCGCGCCGGGTCGCCGCCAACCTCCGCGGCGTGCGCCGCCACCCAGCGCGTCGCGGCCAGGGCGTCGTTGGACGCGGCGGGGAAACGATGCTTCGGCGCGAGCCGGTAGCCCACCGAGACGACCACGCAACCGGCGCCGGAGCACAGCGCCCGGCAGAACGGGTCGTGGGTGTCCAGGCTGCCGAGCACCCAGCCGCCACCGTGGAAGAAGACCACGATCGGGAACGGTCCCCGGCCTTCCGGGGTGTAGACTCGTGCCGGCAAGTCGCCGGCGGGACCGGGGATGACCCGATCCTCGACCGCCGCGACGGACACCGACACCAGCCCCGTCCGAAACAACTCGGCCATCTGGGAGCACGCACTCTTGCGCATCGCCTCGACCGGAACTGTGCCCATCGGCGGCGCTTTGGCCCTGAGGTCCAGCAGCTCTCTGACTTTCGGGTCCAGCGGCACCTACAGCTCCTCTCTTCCGCCTCGCGCCGACGGCACGGAGCCCTCACTCATCTCTCGGCCTCCCGGCGAGCCCGACGGGTCGCCAGCAGCATCCGAAGCATGTACAGCGGCGACGGCGGGACCCAGCCGAGCTGGGTCGCGGTGCCCAGGTCGTCCCGGTTGGCCCAGTGCTCGATCACCTTTTCGTCGGCTATGCGGAACCAGTGCGTCTGGGTGGTGGCGAACCGCTTGCCGGTCGGTGGGAACGTCTGCGCGGGGCGCGCGTCGGCGTCGTAGCCGACGAAGGTCCCGGTTTGCCTGCCGGACATTGTGGCGTGCAGCACGACGAGGTCACCCTCTGCGACGATGTCGTGGACGTCCCAGCGCAGCTCGGTGTAGGCGCCGCGCAGCCACAGCGCGGTGGCGTAGAAGGCCGCGGGTCCGCGGCCGCGGGTGGCGGGCGGCTCGTCTACATCCTCGCGGTTGCGGGCGTCGGGGTGCACGAGGGCCTCGAAATCCTCGAACTTACCGTCGGCCATGATGTGGGTCGCGCGTACGCAGAGTTCCTTTACGTCTACGTGGGTGGCGTCCATTGAGTGCTCCTTTTCTCTCTGTTGCTCCTGCTCGTGGGGCGTGTTTCGCCCGGTGTCCTTGCGATCGCTCTCCTGATCTCACCAGCCTTTCTGTCTCCGGTCCGCTGCCGTGCTCATCAATCTGCGAGGATTTCCGATCCGTCTGGCCCTTCTCGTTGAGGGTTGCCCCGCCGATGAGCGTGCTGCCAGACTCGGTGGTGCGCCGGGCAGCCGCCAGGTGCCGTTCGCGGACCACCCTGCGCCGCGCGAGTGCTGCCTCGTCGGTGGTTGTAGGCGATGACGCGTAACTGCATCATGCGCGCTCCGCCGCGTCGCGAGACGATTCTCCGTTTGGGACGGGGCGATCGCGGTCGCGCTCCGCAGGTTGCTCTGGCTTCCTGGATCTCCCGTCCCGGCCGACCACCACGTCCACCTGGCGCGAGATCTCACCTTTGCGAATCTCCAGTCTCGTCTCGACCACGGTGCGGGCGCCGTCGGGATACTCGCACGACTCCTCGAAACGGATCCGCCCCTCGGCCAGTACCTCGTTCTCAACGCGGTGATTCGCCGGCCGTGCGTGGATGGCGCGCAGGTACTTGGCGACCTCCGCCTTGCCCTCCACCTCGAACGACACGGCGGCGCCGTTGAGGACGCGTACCATCGCGTCGTCCGCGTAGAACTCGAGCATCGAGTCGGGATCGCCCCGCTCGATGGCGCGGCGCAGCGCCCCGAAGTCCAGCCCTCCGGTGATCCCCCGTTCGCTCACAAGATGCGCCTCCTTTGCGTTTCCTCTTTTGGGTCTCGCCTTGCCTGGTTGAAACCATATGGCGCAGGAGCAAGAGGCGCATCACCAGAACTAACCATCGGGATGATCAATTTGGTTACGACGGCGGATGGTCAATTCTGTCCAGGGGTGTCTGGCAGACGAACAAGGGTTTGCCGAAGCAGGCGCTGGACGCGAAGGGAGGTGGCCGAGAAGTGGACTAGCTTGGGCTTGAATGGAAGCCGGGCGTCAGACGAGGCGGTGTTCGGCGGCGAAGCGGGTGGCGGCGGCGCGCGAGCTCACGCCCAGCTTGCCGTAGATCGAATGGAGATGCCTGTTGACGGTGTTGGGGCTTATGAAGAGTTCTTTGGCCACCTGCGCGCTGGTCATCCCGCTTGCCACCAGCCTCAGCACCTCGACCTCACGCGCGCTCAGCCCGGCGGGATGGGCCGGCGGGCCGGACGGCTCCCTTGGCTCGATGGCGTATTCGACGGCCCGCTCCATCTCCGTCGCCCGTCCCTCCGACCACGCCACCCGGAAGGGCTCCTCGCCTAGCCGCGAACGTAGCGCATCCACCGCACGCTCGTAATCGGCGCGGTCCTGCGCGTGCGCATACAGCGGGTCGCCAGCGGCTTCTAGAAACGCCTCGGCCGCTCCGAACAATCTTGCGGCGTGCTCATGGTCGCCTCGTGCGCTGGACACCCTCGCCAGCCCCTCCAGGCAATACGCCGCGTTGGCCTTATCGCTAAGCTCCACCGCGAGCGTAAGCCCCTCGGCGTAAAGGTCCGCCGCCCGATCGTCGTCGCCCCGAGCCTCGGCCACGCGCGCCAGGTTGTAGAGCGCGACGCTGCCCGAGAACTTGTGCCCGACCTCCCTGGAAAGCGCCAGCGACTCCTCGAAGTGCCTCGTGGCCCGCGCGGATTCGTCCCGGTCGAGGTAGATCATCCCCAGGTGCGCGAGCATGAAGCTGGTTTCCCACTTGTCCCCCGCTTCCCGCAAGAGCTCGATGCCCTCTTCGAGGATCGAGGTTGCCCGCTCCGCGTCGCCATGCTGCAAGGTTGGTACGCCCGCGGCGGCCAGCGCGAGCGCCTCGCCGTGCCTGTCTTCCGCTCGCCGGAACAGCGCGCGGCTTTCCTCCAGCAATCGTATCGTGTCGGAGCTCTCCCGCAGTCCCCACGACATGGCGCCATCGGCGTACAGCACCCGGGCCCGCAGTCCCGCGGGGAGGGCATCGCCCTTCGCCAGCACCCCCTCGATAGAGCCGCGTCCCTCGTCCTGATGCCCCCGGTGGAACCAGAATAGCCACAGCGCCCAGACGAGCCGCGCGGCGGCCTCGGCATCACCTTCCTCGAGCAGCCACCGCATGACCGACCGCAGGTTGTCGTGCTCCGTCTCTAGCCGCTCCAGCCACTCCCCTTGCCGCGGTCCCTTGAGCCCGGGTACTGCCTCCTCGGCCCACGCAAG
>DATDKB010000046.1:0-7787 GCA_036520255.1 Rubrobacter sp.
GATGGTAGAAGATCAGGTGGCTTCCCGTGCCTGGCCATCCGAGGCGGTGGCCGGCGAGGTAGACGTTCCTCTCCGGGGTATCAGACCAGGGCAGCGAGGTGTTCGGAAGATGGACCACGCCCTTGTTCAGGGCGCTCCTCGTAACCGAGTCCATGACGGGGGCGTTCTCGAGGCCGAGGGAGGGGATGGTGAGGGACATGATGGCGCCAGGCCAGAGAGGGTAGCGTCGCGGCTGGTCCGTAGCGTTGGTCTGCTCTTCGGCCTGCGGGTATTATTTCTCCCCGGTTGACCTGGTTGCTTTCTGTTGCTCCGGTTGGGGCTTCGGTGGCTTGGGTTGTTTGGCGGGTATCGGGAAGGGTGCCGGTTGCGGGTCGGCGGACGGTGCCGGTGGGGAGTCTGGGATGGGCACGGCCTCAGGTTGTGGCGCGGCCTGCGGTTCGGCCGAGATTTTCGGCCTGGGTGGGGGTATGTCCCGCTCTACCCACGGGTTGATGCCGGGGTCGGTGCGGACTAGCGACCCGGTGGCGGACTGCGATTCCGACGTCGCGGCGTTCGCGGCCGCGACCTCCATCGGCCGGTCGAGGGAGGCGCCGACGGCCACCACGATGGCGAAACCGAGCGCGACGACCATCGCCCACGCCTCGACCTTCAGGAGAGGGTCTCGCTCCAGGTAGCGGTTGAGATCTCGGAGCCGCACGTCCGGGCCGCGCTACCGGCCGCGCCTGCCGATGGCCGCCGGGAGATATCCGGAGACGTCACCGGCACGCGCGCCAGCCTTGTCCGTAGGTGTTCTGCCTTCTAGCGTGCGTTCTATGTCAACCAGGATCTCCACCCATCCCCTCCTGC
The DNA here is from genome assembly GCA_036520255.1 of Rubrobacter sp. GTDB lineage: Bacteria > Actinomycetota > Rubrobacteria > Rubrobacterales > Rubrobacteraceae > Rubrobacter_D. The sequence goes on from DATDKB010000046.1 coordinate 847, forward strand.
CGGGCCCCCGGGACGATCGGCGCGTCATGCTCGGGAACCCCGGGAGCTCTGTGACGCATGCTGCATCATATACTGCCCGGGTTTTCCGTTCTAACGGCCTCGAAGGCCTAACTTCTAGAAAACGCGAGGAACATCGCCCTCGGCCAGTTCGGCTCAGTGGACGCTGGAGAAGACCTGCGGCTCGTCGCGACCGGTACCAGTCGGGACGTTGGGCCAGCCCTCGAGCCCGAGGGCTGCCATGGTGGCCGTGACCTGCTGCGAGGGATCGAGGAAGATCAGGCGGTGCGCGCGGAGCATCGAGCGCACGGCGAGCTCACGGGCTGAGCGCAGGTCGAGGAAGGTGATCCCCGACAGGTCGATGAGGACCGGACCCCGACTCGACGATGCATCTTTCAGGGTCCTTTTCAACTCTCCGATACAGAAGACGTCGAACTCTCCCCACAGCTCTACCAGCAATCCTGCGCCGGACCCGCATACGCCGGGCCCGCGTACTTCGATCCCGTACAATGTCTCTCACTTTCCTCCGGTCTGGAAGGTTTGCGCCGCTACAGGTAGGACTCACCGTTTCCCCGCAGGGTTACGGGAGCTCCGCCAAACGCCGGCGAGACTTGTGGGAACGGCGTCTGATATCTTACGCTGGTATGCGGTCGAGCAAAGACCATCTGTATCTAATCGCCACACTAAAAGCTCTAACTAATGAGTAGCGCTCGGGATCGGGCGTTGGCTATCCGCGCCTCCAGGGGCGACGTGGGGGCCTTCAGGCATCTGGTCCGGGAGCACTCCGGGCTCGTATACCGGGTGGCGCTGCGCATACTGGGCATTCAGGACGCCCAGGACGCGAGCCAGGAAGCCTGGATCCGGGCCTGGAGAAACATCGAAAACTTTAGAGGAGATAGCGCCTTCAGCACCTGGCTGTACAGGATCACCGTGAACACTTGCCTCTCCGTCCGTCGCAAAGAATCGCGGCGCAGGGAGAGGGAGTACAGCGGCGACGAGCTGCCGTTCCTGCCCGAACCCCGTGGCGGCGACGCGGACCCGGAGGCGGCCTCCCTGGGCGCACAGAGACGGGAGGAGCTGCTGGCAGCCCTGGATCACGTGCGCGCCGAACACCGGGCGGCGCTGGTCCTCAGGCACATGGAAGGTCTCTCCTACGCGGAGATAGCCCAGATCCTCGAAGTACCAGACGGGACGGCTAAGGGCTGGGTCTCCCGCGGGCGCGCGGCCATGCTCGTAGCCCTCGCCAGGGACGAAAACGACCACCGCGAGACCACGACATGATGCCATCAGGCGATCAGCGCTGGGAGATACTGGAGAAGGTCGGGGCCTATGCCGCGAACGAGCTGGAGAACGAAGAGGCCCGCGAGGTCGAGCGGCTCATGTTCGAGCGCCCCGACTACAGGCGCCTCGCGGAGTCCTACACCAGGATGCTGGTGATGCTGAACACTTTGGGCAATGAGCCCGTCGAGGTGCCCGAGGACGCGGTTGGCTACGCCGTCAGGAGGGCCTACGTCTCCGCCTTCATGCGGAGCGCCGAGGTCCTTATCTGGGACCTCGGCCGCTCCTACCTCGACGCGTTCGTCTATTATCTTGGGCTGCGGCGGGAGAGCTACGGAGGAGGGACCTGATGCCACAAACCAACGGCGACTTCGCAAGCGCTCTGGGCCAGTTCGTACCGCGCCTCGTCGGCGCCGTGGTCGTTCTCCTGGCGGCGCTAGTCGTCGCGCAGCTTCTGCGGCGTCTCGTGGCCCGTTTCCTGGAGAGGCTCGGGCTGGACGACCTTTTCGGGAGAACGGGTGCCGCCGACGCACTCTGGCGGCTCGGCTACGGGGGCGGCCCCTCGAGCCTCATCGGCACCGTCCTGTTCTGGGGCGTCGTGCTCACCGGGATGGCTGGCGCCCTGAGCGTTCTGGGGCTCTCGTCCCTGCAGACCACGATGCAGGAGATCGTCAACCTCTCGGGCCGCGTCCTGGTGGCGCTCGTGATCCTGATAGCAGGCACGATGAGCGCGGGGTGGCTCGCCGAGTTGGTGGCGCGCGAGGCGGCACGCACAGAGCTTCGCGGGGTGAACGCCTTCCGCCGCATTGTCTTCGCAACCGTCGCCCTCATCGCCGCACTGCTGGCCGCCTCCCAACTCGGCCTGGACACCTACGTCCTCATCATCCTGGTCGTCATAGTGCTCTCCACCATCGGCCTCGTCACGGCGTTCGCCCTCGGCCAGGGCCTCGCCCTCCTCTCGGGCAACATCGCCGCCGGCCGCTACGTCCAGGATGGCACCACGATCGGAGACGTGATCTCCGTCGAAGGCATCGAAGGCACCGTAGAAGAGCTGGGCTACGCCTCTGTTACCCTCCGCTCACAAGACGGATACCTCTACCGCATCCCGAACCGCACGCTCCTCGAGAACGTAGTCCGCAAGCGAGGATAGCCTGAAGGCATCCTCGTAGCACGCTACGCCCTTGCGGTCTCTGCTTGTCAGCATTTCGTCGGTTCAGCACTTCAGCAAGAAACGCCCTGTCTGCTCCCGTACGCGGGTTCACGACCTTTCTTTACCAGCAGCGTTACAACAATACATGCAAGAGGAACATAGCTGAAGACCCACGAGAAAGGGTGAGTTCTTCCGCTTGCGGTCTCCACAGCAGCAAGAGAAGCTGACAAGCTGAAGTGCTGAAGTGCTGACCAGTTGGAGCGACCGAAGGGAGCGACCATGAAACGTTCTAAGAGCGCGGACCCCGCCCACGACGTTCTGGGTTACGAGCGGCAGCAGTTGGACGCTATTTTTCGTCCCGAGACAGTGGCCGTTATAGGGGCTACCGACCGGCCGGGGAGCGTTGGGCGTACGATCATGTGGAACCTCGTAAGCAGCCCGTTCGGGGGAACCGTTTTCCCGGTCAACTCGCGCCGCCCGAGCGTGCTCGGCATCAAGGCTTACGCTTCGGTCTCCGAAGTGCCCGCAAAGGTGGACCTCGCGGTCGTTGTCGCTCCCGGGCCCGCGGTGCCTGGAATAATCGGCGAGTGCGTGGAGGCCGGCGTCGAGTGTGCCATCATCATCTCGGCCGGTTTCAGGGAGACGGGGCCTGAGGGCGCGGAGCTCGAAGAGCAGGTCCTCGAAGAGGCCAGGCGGGGCAGGATGAGGATCGTCGGCCCCAACTGCCTCGGCGTTATGAAGCCGCCAACGGGCTTCAACGCCACGTTTGCGGGTTCCATAGCCCGTCCGGGCAACGTGGCGCTCTTGAGCCAGAGCGGTGCCTTGCTCACGGCCATCCTCGATCAGAGCTTTATGGAGAATATGGGATTCTCGGCGCTCGTTAGTGTTGGATCTATGATGGACGTTGGGTGGGGCGACCTGATCTACTACCTCGGCGACGACCCACAGACGAAGAGCATCGTGATCTACATGGAGTCCGTCGGCGACGCCCGCTCGTTCCTCTCGGCTGCCCGCGAGGTCGCCCTGACTAAGCCGATCATAGTGATAAAAGCCGGTCGCACCGAGGCCGCGGGCAAGGCGGCCGCCTCCCACACAGGCTCCCTGACGGGCTCAGACGAGGTGCTCGACGCGGCCTTCTCCCGCAGCGGCGTCCTTCGCGTAGACGAAATCTCCGAGCTGTTCGGTATGGCCGAGGTGCTGGGTAAGCAACCACGTCCCAGAGGTCCGCGCCTGACGGTCCTGACCAACGCCGGCGGCCCCGCCGTGCTCGCCACGGACGCCCTGATCCGCAACGGCGGCGACCTCGCCGAGATATCCGAAGAGACGATGGACGCCCTAAACGAATTCCTCCCCGTCCCCTGGAGCCACGGCAACCCCGTGGACGTTCTCGGCGACGCCGACCCCGAGCGTTACGCGAAGACGCTGGAGATGGCGGCGGGCGACCCGCAGAGCGACGGCCTGCTCGTCATCCTCACGCCGCAGGACATGACCGACCCGACGGCGACCGCCGAAAGGCTCGTGCCGTACGCGAACAGTACGCGCAAGCCCGTGCTCGCAAGTTGGATGGGCGGGCCGGCCGTCGCCGCGGGAGACTCCATCCTTAACGGCGCGGGCGTCCCGACCTTCGACTACCCGGACGCGGCGGCCCGCGCGTTCACGAACATGTGGAAGTATACCTATAACCTGCGCAGCATCTACGAGACGCCGGAACCCGCCGAAGACGAAGGGGCTGACCGCGAGCGGGTGGAGGGGATCATCGGCCACGTTCGCGACTCCGGACGCACCATCCTCACCGAGGTCGAGGCGAAAGAGATCCTCGCCGCCTACAGCATCCCGACCGTCGAGACGGAGGTGGCCCGCAACCCGGACGAAGCCGTAAGGCTCGCTGACCGCATCGGCTACCCCATCGTTCTCAAGCTCGACTCAGAGACGATCACCCACAAGACCGACGTCGGCGGCGTGCGCCTGAACCTGCAGAACTCGGACGAGGTGAGGCGAGCCTACGAGGAGATGGAGTCGTCGATAACCGAGAACTACGGCCTCGAGGACTTCGGCGGTGCCGCCGTGCAGGAGATGGTCAGCCTCGACGGCTACGAGTTGATCGTCGGGAGCAGCCTGGACCCGCAATTTGGTCCTGTTCTGCTCTTCGGCTCCGGCGGCTCGCTGGTCGAGGTTTACAGGGACCGCGCCCTCGCCCTGCCGCCGCTGACGACCACGCTCGCGAGGCGGATGATGGAGCGGACCCGCATCTTCGAAGCGCTCGGCGGCGTCAGGGGCAGGGCATCCCTCGATATCGGCTCGCTGGAGAAGCTGCTCGTGCGCGTAAGCCAGCTTATCGTCGAACAACCCTGGATCAAAGAGCTAGACATCAACCCGCTCCTGGCCTCGCCCGAACGTTTGATCTCCCTCGACGCCCGTGTCGTCCTGCACGACCCCGAGACGAGGGAAGAGGGCCTTCCGCGAACCGCGATACGCCCCTATCCCAAGCAGTACGTCTCGCACGAGGAGCTACGCGACGGCACGCCGGTGACGATACGTCCGATCCGACCGGAAGACGAGCCCCTGATGGTGAAGTTCCACGAGACCCTCTCCGAAGAGAGCGTCTACATGCGCTACTTCCACATGATGAACCTCGACCAGCGCACGGCCCACGACCGCCTGACGCGCATCTGCTTTATCGACTACGACCGCGAGATGGCGCTGGTCGCCGAGCACACCGACCCCGATACGGGAGAACGCGAGATCCTGGGCGTCTCCCGCCTGAGCCGTCGCGGCGCCGTCCCCAACGAGGCCGAGTTCTCGGTCCTGGTCAGCGACCGTTTCCAGCGCCGGGGCGTCGGCACCCTGCTCGTCGGCCGGATCCTCGAAGTGGGCCGCGCCGAGGACTTAAGACGCATCACGGCGGAGATACTCTTCGATAACCGCCCCATGCAAAGCATCTCCAAAAAGCTGGGCTTCCACCTGCGCCGCGATACCGAAGAGATGGTCGTTAAAGCGGACCTTGATCTCTTCCAGCCCGCGTAGAGGTAGCAGAGTAGAGCAGGCTACGGGCTTCGAGTACCGGCGGGATTCACAACGCGATCTGAAACCGGGTCCGGGAGAACGGCAACGCCGCCGCGGGTGGTCCCAAATCTTCCGCTACCCGTGGATTCCCGCTTCCGCGCGAACGACGGACTAGAAGGACCCGCCGTGCGGTCGCACGCGGAAAGCGCCAGCGTCCAGACGGATTCGGCATGAGGTCCTGAAACGCGGTCTGCGCCACGCATCCTGGTCTCTTTGGATCGTGGGCGCAATCGCTAATGACTCCCATTAACCAGTAACAAGAATTGTTCTTGATTTAGCCGCAAGTGTGGTTAGAATAACGAGATGGATCACACGTCTTGTATTCGGGGGGTGGAGCTTTGTCGGCGTGGCTAGAGCGGCTGGGGCTCGGGGGCCGGGAGATGACGGCTTCTGGGCACAGCAAGAACTTTGTGTTGCGGGTCGTTCAGCCAGCGCTTATAGGCTTGATGGATGGGTCGGTATCGACGCTGGCACCGCTCTTTGCGACGGCGTTCGCGACGAGGGACCCGGGCGTCACGTTCCTTGTCGGGCTTGCGGCTGCGGTGGGAGCGGGGATCAGCATGGGCTTCTCGGAGGGGCTTTCGGACGACGGGTCGCTCACCGGGCGCGGAAGCCCCGTGTTGCGGGGCGCGGTCACGGGCTTCGCCACCTTCGTAGGGGGCATCCTGCACACCCTGCCGTTCCTGATTCCGCACGTCAGCCTGGCGCTCTATCTGGCCTTCGGCATAGTCGGCATTGAGCTGTTAGCCATCTCCTTTATCCGCTACCGTTACTTCGACATGAGCTTCCTCATGTCGGCCCTGCAGGTCATCCTCGGCGGCGCGCTGGTCTTCGCCGCCGGCGTCCTCATCGGCAGCGCGTAAGCAGCCAGTTCTAGCAGTCGGCAAGTCAGCACTTCAGCTTGTCAGCCAGGGTTTGGGCAGACGAAAGCTGAAGTGCTGAAAGCTATTTTGGTGGCTCGTAGAGCTGTACGTCGTTGCCTTCGGAGTCCTTGAAGGTCGCGGCCCGAAAGTACCAAACCACCTGAACTAAGGTTCCAAGCTCTTCTGGCCGAGGGCGGCGCCAAGCGGTTGGAGTTAATGAGAGCTTAGTAGGGGTAGGCATAGTAAGCGGAACCTTAGTTCAGCTCAATGGCAAAGTAAGTCAAGGCTGCAAGTAGAGCCGCCGCTGGGAGGGTCACCAGCCAAGCCAAGAGAATGCTCGACACAGTCTTGGCATTCACCCCTTTATGGGTGTGTTCACTAACAGTTGCTCCCACCACGGCCGATGAGAGCACATGGGTTGTAGAGACGGGGGCGCCGAAGCGGCTGCCCAGTAGGATGATTACTGCAGCCGCAAACTGCGCTCCGAATCCCTGTACGTGCGTAAACTCAGCATGGCCTATCTTTTCGCCCACCGTACGGATTATGCGCCCGCCCCCTATCATGGTCCCCAGACCTATAGCGGCGGCTGA
>DATDKB010000047.1:0-9484 GCA_036520255.1 Rubrobacter sp.
CTCACGAGCGACTCGGGTATGCCCATCGCCTCGCGCTCGAGGGCGCTGGACTCGACGTGGCTCGTGGTTGCCGGCGGCCCCACGGTGGTCTCGACGGCCCCGAGGTTCGCCGCGCGGTGCGCAATCTGTAGGCGCGGCAAAAACTCCTTGACCGCCTCATATCCACCTACGAGCGAGAAGCTTAGCATCCCGCCGAAGCCTCGCATCTGCTTCTTGGCGAGCTCGTGCTGCGGGTGGGACTCCAGGCCGGGGTAGAAGACGCGTTCTACCGCTGGGTGCTCTTCCAGGAAGCGCGCCACCTTCATGGCGTTCTCGTTGTGGCGCGCAACCCGCAGCTCGAGGGTCTTCAGACCGCGAAGCAGTAAGTAGGCGGCGAAGGGATCGAGGGCCGCGCCATTGATCTCGCGGTAGTGGTACACACGCCGCACTAGCTTGCTGGGCCCGCACAGGACGCCGCCGAGGGCGTCCGCGTGTCCGCCGAGGTATTTGGAGGCGCTGTGAAGCACTAGGTCCGCTCCGAGGGCGAGAGGGCTCTGGTTTATGGGCGTCGCGAAGGTGCCATCCACTACGACAACCGCCCCGGCCTTGCGTCCAGCTTCAGAGAGACGCGCTATGTCGACGAGCTTAAGCGTCGGGTTCGTCGGTGTCTCCAGGTACAGCACCTCGCATCCCCTCGCGACCTCTTCTTCGATGGCCTCGGGGTCAGTGGTGTCGCAGAGTTTCACCTCCACACCCGCCTTGGGAAGGAACTCTAGGAAGATCTTGTTCGTCCCGCCGTAGGTATCCTTGACGGAGACGACTCTATCACTGGGCCTCAGGAAGGCGAACAGGGTGTTACTGACGGCCGCCATCCCGGTTGAGAAACTCGTCGAGTCCTCCGCCCCCTCTAGCGCCCTGACCTTCTCTTCGAAGGCACGGGTGGTGGGGTTGGTGTTGCGGCTGTAGATGTGCCCCTCGCGGTCACCCAGGGCGACGCCCATCCACTCGTCGAGGTCGTCGTAGCCGAACGGTATGCTCTGCACGATGGGCACCTGCGTCGCGCCCTCGACTAGATAGTGTTCCTCTCCCGCCCACACAGCCTGTGTTGCGAGGTGCTCGCTGCCAGATAAGTCCCTCATAGTCTTGCCTCCTCCAGACGGGTTCTCGCGCCGGTCGTGGTATCTGCGCCGAGCTTCTGATTCGGCGCCCTTGTCACCGATCGAGCTGGCGGCCTCTTCTATGGTCGGCAGCTTAGGCTGGTTTCGCACGCCCGGCAATAGACCGGCCTATGAGCAACCTACGCCCGTCAGCGCGAGGAAAGGTGAAGTTCACACCAAACGGTTCGCCAGTGCCTAGAACCATTTGCAGCGTAGATGGTCCACGTGGCATCATGGCCAGATGAACGCCTATTCCGAAGACCTAAGGAAGAAGATCATAGAAGCCCTCAAGAGGGGCATGACCAAGACCGAGGCCGCCCGCGCCTTCTCCGTGAGCCGCTCCTCGGTCGAGCGCTACACCAAGCTCGCCCAAAAAGGACGCCCGCTCGCCCCGAAGAGGCGCCCCGGCTCAAGGCCGAAGATGGATGAACGCGCCAGGAGGCTATTGGAAGCGGACATGGAAGAGCGCCCCTCGGCCGCCCTCTCCGAGCGCTGCGAGTACCTAGGAAGGGTGGCCGGCTTGTCGGTCAGCGAGTCCACCGTGAGCCGGATGCTCAGGCGCCTGGGATGGGGCCGAAAAAAAGATCGCTGGGAGCGGCAGAGCGCGACGAGTTCCTGAGGGCAGCTTGGAGGACGCTGGTGGCCGGGCGGGTCGACGCCGAGCGGCTCGTGTTCGTGGACGAGATGGGGCTCTAGGTGCCTTTGTCTGCTGCGTTTGTAGCGAGCAGGCCGGCAGAGCCGAACAGGTTGAAGGCCCTCACGTACCTCTCGATAGAGGTAGCGATGCGCTCCACCACCCACCCGTGGGGATCGGTCATAACCGAAGTGAGGTTGTCGTAGAGAAGTGACCTCGCCTCTATGACCCGCAGATCCGTCCAGACGTAGCGGGCTCCCGAAGTGACGAGCCAGTGACGTCTTTCGGCGCTGAGCTGATCGAAGTCCTCGGGCTCGTCTGGCTGTAACCATTTTTCCCAACGCCCAGATTCGAGGACCGCGCCGGTGAGCACGTCGAAGAATCGAGAGGGCGTAACGGGTATGGAGCGGGCGAGCGCCACTTCGTAGTCACAGAGCGTACGCAGGGCTTCCGCTTCGTCTACCGTGAACTCGGGTCCGACGTTCGCTCCGCCCATGCCGCTCTGCGGGTAGGCTTGCGGATTCTCTACCCAGTCGGTGTAGTGGCCCTTGATGAGGGAGCCACGCGGGGCGACGATGGACCTGAGACGGCCGGCCACCTCCGGATCGAAAACCGTCGTGTGCAGGTCCGTGCCGACCTTCCCCACCACGAAGGCGGGCCAGGCTACGTTGAGCTTTTGCTTGTCGAGCGCCTCTTCCAGCAACTCGACGAAGAGCCGGAAGTTGCTCTCATCGGCCAACCCTCCGGCGATTTCTTCTGTGCCCACTTCGTAGGCGACTGGAGGGACAACTAGGCGCCTACGCTCGGCTTCGGAGTGCTCTAGAAGCTCGACCGTGCGCTCTACGACCACCCTGATGTCGAGCGGTTCGCCTCGGGCCAGCGTGCGGTCGACGGTAGGGTCCAGGTGGAGCAGCGCGTAGCCGGCCTCGAGGCAGGCGGTGATCGATCTCTTGACCTCGTCCATGGCCTCCGCGAGTCTGAGGCCCGCCTTTGCGTGAACGTCCTTGAGCCAGGGACCACCGTGGTCCAAGCACGGGTAGAGAGGGTATTCGCAAGCGTGCTCGTCGGCGAGCTCCTCCAGGCGCCTGACGTAACGAGCCGGGGTCCAGCCCGTGTAGCCGCCGTCGCGGTCCACCTGGTTCAGGGTGGTGGCGAAAAGCATCGGCGCCGCCGTTCGGGCCGCCACGACGACGGCGGCCTCGAGCACCGCATCGGAGCTGGGACAGACCGCGAGCAGGGTCACCGGTGTACCTTGCTCCTGCAAATCTTTGACGCGGCCAACCAGCTTGCCGAGCGGCGATTGTCGCATGTCCATCGTTGCTTCGTCGCACCTTACCATGGAGGTTAGCCTTCCGGTAGCTCTATGTAGCTCGTCAGGTTCCTGGACTCGTCTGGGTCGACACCCTTGTGGACGGCTCGATGATATGCCAGGAGTTGCAAGAGCGGCAGGTAAAGAAGGCCGAGAGCGTGTTCGGGGACGTCGCCATCGACCCAGATCTCAAAGATGTCGTTACTCGAGTTACGCGCATCGTCGGGTGAGAGTGCCAGAATGCTGCAACCGGCGTTTGCCTCGAGCTCCGTCAGGACCTGGTTCTCGTGCCCGCCACCGCGCCTGGAGCCCAGGCTCACAACGAGGGTGCTCTCCTCTATGACGCTACGGGGTCCGTGGCGTACCTCCAGGGTATGGTAGGAGACGGCCGGGGAGAGCGACATTTCCAGCAGCTTGAGGGTGGCCTCCGTGGCCACCCCGTACAGCGGACCGCCGCCCAAGAACACGGCAGACTCCCAATCCGCCTCCGCGATCCGGCGCACCTCTGACTCGCAACGGCCCAAAAGGTCCGGCAAGGTGTCGGGTAGCGCCTTCAGGGCGTCGGCGAGGCTCGTGTCGTGGGCGAGCAATGCCACCAGGTACTGGGCGGCCAGGTACATGGAGGTGAAGGATTTTGTCTGCGGGATCACGTCTTCGTACCCCTCGGGGATCATGATCGAGACGCCGGCCATATTGTCCAGGGCGCTCCCCGGCCTGCAGCCAACCAAAACGGTACGCCCGGGAAAGCGCTCCGCGAACGCCCCGACCGCCTTAACGGTCTCCGTGGTCTCTCCGGAGCGGCTGGCGCTTAGAAGCAATGGATCGCCGGCACGGGGTAGCGTCGCATCGGGGAAGAGCATGGCCTCGGAGGAAGGGAACACGCTCACGCGCGTACCCAGCTCTTCCTTCCAGAGCGAGGCATTGGAGAGGCCCAAGTAGTATGGCGAGCCGCAGGAGGTAAAGAGCACGTCTTCTACGGAGTCTCCTACCAGTGCGCGCACGGCATCGATCCGCTCGTCGACCGCCGCCAAGGCGGACTTCCACGCGCCTGCCTGGTTCTTTATGTCGTCGTAGCACCGATAGCTCACGTGATCTCCCCTTTCCTCTCGAAGTCGGTCAGTAGTAGCAGGTCCGGCTGGGCCTCAACCCCGCCGGCTCCCGTCGCAGAGAGCGCTCCACACAGGCACCCCAGGCCGAGCGCACGCTCCAGATCGTACCCTCTTAACATCCCAAAGAGGAAACCTGCGTCGAAGCTATCCCCGGCCCCGGTCGTGTCGACGATCTCCACCGTGGGTGGGACGCAGCGCGCCGTCTCTTTTCTGCTGCGACTTAACGCTCCGGAGGCGCCGCGCTTCACGACGACGGTCGGCACCCCGACGAGGGTTTCCAGCGCCCGCTCCACGGCGGCCTCGCGCGTTATCGCCAGGAGCTCTTCTTCGTTGGGCATGAACACGTCGGTCTCGCGCAGGGCTTCTTCCAGGCCAGCGTCCCAGTCTTCTGCCGGATCCCAGCCGGGGTCCAAAGAGGTGGTGGTGCCTTGCGCCCGGGCGCGTGCGAAGAGTCCCGCGAGGCCTTCTTGGATGCCCTCCTGCAAGAAGTAGCTTCCGAGATGTACGTGGCGAGCGTTTTTTAACAGGGCCAGGTCCACCTCTTCCGGTCGGAGTTCCGGTATGGCGCCCAAGTTGGTCAGCATCGCACGATCTGTCCCCCGGACGAGGTGGACGGTAAGCCCGGTTTTCAAGGCGGGGTCGGCGACCACGGCCGAGGTGTCGATTCCGGCGCGTTTCAGCCGGTCTGTCATAAAGGCTCCGAAGGCGTCCGATCCGACCTTGCCGCAGAATGCGACTCGGAGGTCGAGCCGAGCCGCCTGGTGGGCGAAGATGGCGGAGGAGCTTCCCACGGTCATCACGGCGTCGTCGACCAGCTTCTCTGCCTGCCCGAAGACGGGCTCGACGTCGCCGTAGAGCAGCAGGTCCACGTTGAGCTCGCCGATCACGAGGACGTCGAAGACCGGTCTGCGCCGGGCGCTCACTTACCCGAGCCCGCGACCAAACCGCGGATGAAGAACCGCTGCCCGAAGAGGTAGAGGAGGAGCATGGGTACGGTGGCGATGAGGGCGCCGGACATCACGAGCGGTTCGTCGACCGAGAACTGCCCCTTGAAGAGCGTCAGCCCTGCAACGAGGGTCCTGCTCTCGTTGCTCTGGAGGAAGACCAAGGCCACGAGCAACTCGTTCCACACGTAGAGCGCGTTCACGACGACGCAGGTCAGGAGCGCTGGCGCGCTCAAGGGGAGGACTATCCTCCAGAGGATGCCGAACGTGGTGCACCCGTCGATGCGAGCCGCCTCCTCGATCTCGTAGGGTAGCGCCCTGAAGAAGTTGGTCAGCAAGTACACGGAGATCGGGATTGTCAGGCCCGTGTAGACGATGATGACCGACGGCAGTGTGTTGATGAGGCCGACCTCGACCATGAGCAGGAAGAGCGGAACTATCAGGACGACCGGTGGCACCACCATCAGGGAAACTGCTCCGTTGAGGAAGGCGTCTCGCCCGTAGAAGTCCATCCTCGCCAGTGCGTAGGCAGCGAGGACGCTGACCGCGGTCGCGATGAGGACCGAGGACACCGTGACGATGACGCTGTTGAGGGTCCAAGTCACGAGGTCCCCTTGGCTCAGGGCTTCGAGCACGTTCTCGAGCGTGGGATGAAAGGGCGGCATGAACTGGCTGTTCAGGTACTCTTCCCTGGTCTTGAAGGCCGTGATGACCATGTAGTAGAGGGGGTAGAGGGCGATCACGCTCATGGCGATGAGCAGCGCCTGCTTGAGCAGTCTGCCGATCGTGAACGCCCTCCTCGTCCTCCCTCCGGCCGTGCTAGACGTCGTCGACACTCTCGCTCCTCCTTCGCAGCCTGTGCTGCAAGAAAACGAGCCCCGACACCGCCACCAGCAGCAGGACCGCCAGGGCCGAGGCGATGGCCGGGGACTGAAACTCGAAGGCGTTTTGCCAGATGTAGAACTCCATTATCACGGAGGCGAACCCTGGTCCTCCGCCGGTCATGGTGTAGACGTAGGCGAAGACCCAGCTCAGCATCGTCATGATCTCGACCACCACGAAGAACTCTATGACGGAACGCAATTGGGGAATGGTGACGTGGCGGTGCATCCTGTACCAGTTGGCGCCGTCGAGCTTGGCTGCCTCTAGGAGCTCGCCCGGGATGGACATCATGCGCGCCAGGAAGAGAACCACCCCGAAACCGAGCTCCCTATAGATGATGACGCTCATGATCGAAGGCAGCACCAATTTGGGGTTTCCGAGCCAGTCTTGGGCGAGGAACCCGGCGCCAGCAGAGCGAAGAATCTTGTTGACTATGCCGCCCGTGCTGTAGAGGTAGATGAACGTCGTGCCCACGACCGGCACAGCCAGGATGTAGGGCGTGAAGATCAGGGTGCGGTACACCTTCCAGCCCCTGACCTGGTCGAAGAGTATCAGGGAGAACAGAAGCGCGAGCACCGTCATGATCGGGACAGCGAGAAGCAAGATCAGGTTGTGCAGTATCGCCTGCTTGAAGACCTGGTCGCCGAGCAGGTACTTGTAGTTCGCTGTCCCCAAGGTCGGGTTGCCGGTCACCGAGGGTACCAGGAAGCTGCTCCTGAAGATCTCCACGAAGGGGTAGGCGAACACTAGTCCCAAGAAGACGATGGCGGGCGTCAGGTACAGGTACGGCGTCAAGGACACCCGTCGCCGCTTCTTTTTTGTCGGGCTGGCCGACCGGAGCGCCGAAGCCCGCCCCGTGGGGGCGCCTGTCTGCGTCATGCGGGCCTACACCCCCGTCGGCTCCGCAGGTTTCCAGGACTTCCAATCCTGGTACTGCTCCGGTTGCTGGGTCTGCCACCGGCGGGCAACCTGGACCCAGAGCTGAGAGGCTTCATTAGGAGAGCCGCTCTGGGAGAAGATGAGCTGTCCGGCCGGGATGTTGGCCTCCGAGTCGACCTGCACGGGGTTGTAGTTCTCGAGCCACACCTGGGAACCTGTGGTCTCCCACCCGTACATCTGTTTGAGCACCGGGTCCTGGATCGTCGCGGCGTCGAAACGCTTGTCTGCCACACCGACCCCCGTCAGCTCGTACCAACGCTTCATGCGCTCGGGCGTATGCATGAAGCGGAGGAAGTCCGCGGCCTCCTGTTTGTTCTTGGACCACTTGCAGATGAAGTAGGAGATGGATTGGGTCGCGTTGAAGCCCTGCGCGAGCTGACCATTGGCGAACTTGGGCATCTTCATGACTCCTACCTTCTCCGCGCCCAAATCCTTCTGCCACTGACCAACGATGCCGTCCGTGCCCAGTGACATCGCAGACTGGCCACGTGAGAAGATGGAGTGACCTTGGTCGAGCTTCAGGGAGTTGACCGAATCGTTGAAGTACTTCTTCTTGACCAGTTCGTCCAGTAGCTCGTACCACCCCGTGTACTTTGCTTTGGAGAGCTCGGTCCCAGCAACGATGGCGTCGACCCACTCCGCGAGCGAGTCGAGGTTTTGGAGCTGCATGTTGGCGAAGAACCAGGCCCCACCGTAACCGTCCTGGTTGCCTATGGAGAGCGGCGTTACGCCGGAGCCTTTGAGCTTCTCGCAGGCCGAGAGAAGATCGTCCCACGTCTGCGGCGGATTCTCGGAGTCGAGCCCGGCCTTTTGGAAGTGCTCCTTGTTGTAGGCCACGACGATACCTATGAGGTACATGGGCATCGCCCAGAGCTTGCCGTCGAGCGTGTTCTCCGTGGTGTTCAGCCACTGGTCGGTCTCGCTTTTCGGTACGTAGTCGCTGATGGGGACCACGGCGTCCTGCCAGACCTGGGTGAGTACGGGGCCAGTAGCCCACTGGGAAGCTATGTCGGGACCCTGCTGGGCCGAGACCGCCGCCTGGAAAGAGCTTATGAGAGTATCGGTGGCCTGCGGGACCACGCTGATCTCGAGGTCTGGTTTCTCCTTCTTGTAGGCCTTGACGTTCTCGTCCATCCAGTCGTTGGCACCCGGCGCATCTGACTCGCCCCAGTACCAGAAGGTGAGCTTGCCCTCGACGCTCTTTGCGCTCGGGGCGTTTGACTGCTGCTGGGTATCCCCCCCGCATGCGGCGAGCAGGCCGGGCACGGCAGCGGCTCCGGCCCCGGCGCCGACCATGCGCAAGAATTTTCGCCGGCTTATCTTGCGATCCAGTGGCACCCAGCCGCCGGTCCTGAAGCCCTTTTTCCTGTCCTCCACGGCTATCTCCTCCTGACTATCGTCGCGACGACGGTCTCACGATGCCTTCTGCGGCGCGGCTTCCGCGTCCGTTCCTCGAATAATCGAGACCACCTCGACCTCGACGCCGCGCTCGCGCAGCTCCTCAACGCTCGCTTCTGGTACACCGGAGTCGGTGACGAGGCGCCTGATCCTCTCGATGGGGGCCTGGCGAACCGTCGCAATCCTTCCGAACTTGGTGTGGTCAGCGAGCACGGTGATCTCACGCGCGGACGCCATGATGGCGCGATCGCTCTGCACCTCCGTCATGTCGTCTGCAGAGAGCCCGTAATCGACGTGGATGGCGGGCGTACCCATGACGAGTTTATCCGCTCTCAGGTTCTTCAATGCGTCCTCTGCCAGCACACCAAGCATCGAAAGCTCGAAGTGCCTCAGGACCCCTCCGAGCATTATGACCGTCACGTGGGTATGGGGAGCCAAGAGCGAGGCGATATTGAGGGCGTTGGTAATGACCGTGAGCCCCCGCCTCCCGACGAGGTGCGGGATGATCTGCTCCGTCGTCGTCCCACCACTTATTATGACTACGTCCCCATCCTCGACATACCCGGCTGCCGCCCGGCCGATGCCGCGCTTCTCGTCCGCTTGCAACAGCGCCCGCTTGAGCACCGGCGGCTCAGGAAACTGCCGCGCCCTTCCCCGCAACCTGGGCGCCGCGCCACCATGGGCGCGTTCGATCAAGCCCTGGCGACCCAGTTGCGCAAGGTCCCGGCGCACAGTCGCGTGGCTGACCCCGAATCGCTCGCTGAGCTCGGCGACCGTCGAGCCGTTCTTCAGCTCCACGTACGCCACCATCTGCTGCCGCCGCTCTACGTCAAGCATTCGTGCACCGATCTGAAGAACATAGAGGCCAAAGCCCAGAGCGAAGGCCCATCGCCGCAAGCACGCAACTCGAGGGCCTGGATTTCAACGATCTTTCGTCTCGCAATTCGGTTCGCAACAGCACCAAAATGCTCCGCTCCTCTATTTCCGATCGCATATTGGCGTATATGAGCGTTAGCGTCAAACCGGTAATGCGCACATACGGAGTTTGGTGCGTTTCTATGTGCGTAAAGGTCACAAACGAGTCTCGAGTATTGTGCCCGCCTAGCTCACGCTTGTCGTCTCCGAGGGAGTGA